>JBHJOU010000082.1:0-14491 GCA_050329355.1 Rivularia sp. (in: cyanobacteria) | reverse complement strand
TTGAATCTGCTCGGCATTGTAACTGCTCGTCATGAAAATCTCCTGATTCTTGGGGCTTAAAGTCGCCTAAAAAAGCATAAAAGTCAAAAACACTCCCAAATTCTAGCACAAAAGCCTTGCGGGCGACTCTAGAGCTATTAGAAGTGAAATTTATTATAGGGGTTATATCTGTCCGAACCAACAGTATTATTAGCAAATGTTACTTTTTTGATTTCCCCCTCAGTAGGTTGTATGACTGTAAATAAAGGTTTTAACTGTGGAAAAAAGCGATTACAAGAAACTAAAAGTAAAAGGTTAAAAATTATTTCTTCTTAGTTTTGACCAAACGATTTTAGGTTGAAAAGATTAATTTACGGTAAAATCAGTCATTCGTTTGAGAAAGTTTAAATAAGTTAAATAAGAGTGTTAGGAGTAGACTCATAATCAATTACATATCAAATGATGACAAAGTTAATTGTAATTTGCGGTGCAACAGCAACAGGTAAGTCTGGGTTAGCTTTAGCTTTAGCTCAGCGCTGTGGTTCGATAATTATTAGTGCTGATTCTCGACAAGTTTACCGAGAATTTAACATCGGTACGGCTAAACCAACAATTACTGAACAAAAGTTAGTACCACATTATTTAATTGATATATGCAACCCAACTGACACAATGACGGTTGCTGACTATCAACAACAAGCACAAGGGATTTTAGGTCAAAGGTTAGAGGTTAAAGGTCAAAGGTTAGAAGATATTATCATTATTTCTCCATCCCCCCATCCCCTTGTCCCCTTGTCCCCTTGTCCCCTTGTCCCCTTGTCTCCCCATCCCCCCATCCCCCTGTCCCCTTGTCTCCCAATCTCCCCATCCCCCCATCCCCCCATCTTCCTAGTTGGTGGTACTGGATTGTATATTAAATCAATCGTGCGCGGAATGAAAATTCCCAGAGTTGCACCTCAGATGGAATTGCGATCGCAACTTGAATCCATTGGTCAAATTCAGCTCTACGCTATGTTACAACAAGTTGACTCTGTTGCAGCACAAAAAATTCATCCCCACGATGCGGTACGGACTTTAAGGGCTTTAGAAGTATTTTATATTACTGGTAAGCGAATTTCTGATTTACAAGGAGAAAATCCACCGGATTATCCAATTCTACAAATTGGTTTGGATTGTGATGTCGAGCATCTGACAAATCGGATTGCACGACGAACGGAGAGTATGGTAAAAGATGGTTTGGTTGGAGAAGTAGAATATCTTTGTCAAAAGTATGGGGTAGATTTACCTTTACTCAATACTTTGGGATATCAAGAGATTAAGCAGTATTTAAATGGAGAGATTTCTTTGGATGAAGCTAAGGAATTAACTATTTTACATACACGTCAATTTGCTAAGCGTCAGCGTACTTGGTTTAGAAAAGATTCTTCAATTGAATGGTTTGATAGTGAATCTCCAGATTTATTAGCACAAGTTTGGTTGAGAATCCAAGAGTTTATAGAAGATAAAATTTCCCAGAATTTGACTTAGATAAAAATCAAGAATCAAACAAAATTAAAACCTGTTTCTATACAATGAACAATACAACTCAGAATTTATTATTAATTTCTGTTAGCTTGAATATTTTATTTTTGTTATTTGCTATTTCGTTTATTCTCCGAAAAGGGGGAATATTTTATATCAAAAGTCAAATTTTTAATTGGAGAAATAAATCAGAAAATAAAGTTTGGAATATAAATGCTTATTACAAACATAAAAAGAGTCAATTTGAAATACTGCCTAAATCTAATGATTCTATTGTATTTTTAGGAGATAGTTTAACTGATGAAGGTGAATGGTTCGAGTTATTAGAAAATCCTCATATCAAAAATCGAGGAATTTCTGGTGATACTACGGCTAGAATATTAAATCGTCTAGATACAATTATTAATACAAAGCCAAAACAAATTTTCTTAATGGTAGGTATTAATGATTTTGCAAATGAAAAGAAATCCATTGCAGAATTATTGAAAGGATATCAAGAAATTTTGAGCGATTTACAAACTCATACTCCAAATACACAAGTATTTATTCAAAGTGTTTTAGCAGTAAATAATGATATAACTTTGTTTTGGCAAAATAACGATATTATAGTTAAATTTAATTTGAAATTACAAGAATTAGCAAAAGAATTTAGTTACCAATATATCGATGTATATTCCCATTTAGTAGATTCAAAAAATCAATTAGATGCTCAATATACTACAGATGGAGTACATTTAAATGGCAAAGCTTATTTAATTTGGAAAGAAGTTATATCTAAATATGTTGGGGAAAATTAATCTAAATTATCAGGATTGATACCCATTTCGCGTAATTTTGCTGCTAAAAGTTCTGCACGAGAAAGTGCTTGTTGTTTTTGTCGCTTTTCAGCATCGGCTTGTTGTTCAGCGGTTTGAGCGCGTTGTTCGGCAGTTTGAGCGCGTTGTTCGGCATTTTGAGCGCGTTGTTCAGCAGTTTGAGCGCGTTCGTCTCCTGTTGGTAAAATGGTACCATCTTGATAGCACCAACGTAGCCAACTATCTTGTCTCGCTTCAAATTCTCCTTCCCACAAAGTTAAACCCAATCCGACTTGCTCTAACCATGTTTCGTTCGTTTCTTGATAGCGTCTTCCCACAAGTTGATATATGTGAAGCTGTTTTTCTCCTAATTGCCGATTTGGGTCATATACTATGTAGTAACTTGCTCGCATCTGTTCGTAAGTTTTCAGCTTTTCTCCTAATTCATCACCGATTTTGTTCGAGACAATTTCAACTATAACTTCTGGGGATTTACCAAATTCCCAAACCATATAACAACGATTTTGTTTCTCCCACCAATTTTCTGGTACTTGAACATCAAAGCTGAGAAAGACATCGGGTACTATGGGAGGCTGTTTGTAAATATGGTAGATACCGACATTTGCTGATGCTAAAAAAGTTTGATTTTGTAAAGAACTGTAAAGAGAACTGACTAAAAGTCGTTGTTGTTTTTCGGATGCAAAGTTGTCCACAGGAGTGTCGTCTTCGGTAACTAATTTGTTAGCGTCTGGGATATAAAAGTTATCTTCAGAGACTAAAATTTGTTCAACCATAAAATTATCCACCGATTTCGCGTCTTTTTTCTAGTTTAATAAATTTTTTGTCAGCTAGTTGATATATTGTTTGGCTAAGTTCGTTTAAAAAAGCAAGTGCTTGTTTTAAATCATTTGTTGGTTGATGATATTGGAGTAAGGCTTTTTGTATTTGAGATTGATAAATGGGATATTTGACAGCAAAATTATGTGCCATTTCTTCCATACTTTTTGTATAGTATGCTTGATCAACCATGATAATACCCAAACTTAAACGTAATGCATTTTTTGCAATCCATCGTACATGGTCTTTGATATATTCTGGATGATTTTGGTCTTCTTGATCCGGTTCGGGAAGATAATTTATTACTTCTTCAAGTATGTTACGATATTGATTATTTAAAAGTTTAGCAAGTTCTAAACTGGGTACAAATGATTTAAATGAATTTGTAATATCTTGACCGTAAATTAATACACTATCGGTTTTTAAAATAAATTTTAATTTATTTGTATCTGGCTGATCTAAATCTTTTATTTCTATTAATCCAATATCAAGTCTTTCAAGTGCGGGATATTTCGGTTCAAATTCGGATTTAACTTTGTTTATCCACGCTTCATCTTCATCCCTCACTTTACGTTTGATGATAATTTCTGTATCCATATCGGAAATACCAGGTTTATCATCTCCACGTCCGATACTTCCTAACAAATAATAAGCAATTAAGTCTGTAGTAAAGTGATTTTTTACTCTGATTTTTAACTCATGTAATAATATTTGATATTCTGCTTTAACTTTTGATAAGCAAGATGTGTTTTGAATAAAATTCATCGTCAACAAATAGTTTAATTAATTTACTTTCATCGTAACATCAACCCCATCACGAACTAACTTCCCATCCTCCATATAAATGATTCTGTCACCAATATCTAAAATCCGGTTATCGTGAGTAACTAACAAAATTGTACAACCTTGTTCTTTCGCTAATTTGTACATTATTTCCACTACATCACGTCCTGATTTTTTATCAAGTGCTGCGGTTGGTTCGTCAGCCAAAACTATTTTCGGATGACTAGCTAAAGCACGAGCAATTGCAACTCTTTGTTTTTGTCCTCCCGATAGTTTTTCGGGATAATAATCGACTCGATTTCCTAAGCCTACTTGTTCTAAAATTGCAGTTGCTTTTGCACCAATATCTTGCTCTAAAAATTTATCATGCAATTCTAAAGACATTTGGACATTTTGTTTTGCTGTTAAGAAACTCATCAGATTATGTGCTTGAAAAATATAGCCAATATTTTGACGAATTCTAGTTAACTGCTTTTTGCTCGCTCCACAAATTTCTTGTTCTAAAATCTTCAAACTACCTTCTTGAGCAGAACGTAAACCACCCATTAAAGTGAGTAAAGTCGTTTTTCCGGAACCAGATGGACCAGTTAAAATTACTATTTCACCCTTATTAATAGTTAAATTGATATCAAATAATACTTGTTTGCGGAGATTCTTGTCCCCGAAGTAGTGGTTAAGATTTTTTACAGAGATAACGGGTTGTGGTGACATGATTTATACAATTAGTAAATAAAAAATATCTCAAGTATTAAAATTAATTTCCTTTGTCTACATCCGCGTTTAATAAACTCGCAATCTTGCAACAATAACGGGTGGAACTTCATTAAACTTACACCAACCAATCGGAACATTATTCAAATAAAACTAATTATCTTTCTTCATCTCTTCCTCTGCGTTCTCTGCGTCTCTGCAGTTTTTAAAATTAATAATCTTCATCCCAACAGGTTTATTAAAAAATATTTCTACAACAACATAAAAAATAATCACCAACAACCAAGAAATATTCCACAATGATGGATTAATCAATGAAACAATAATCGTAATTAAAGCAACAATTGGTTCTATTAATGAAGTAGTTTTTATATACTTAATAGTTGAATTGTCTAAACTTACATCTACTAAACGGTGCTTATGCGTTGCATAAATCCAATTCAAAAAAGAAAACAAACCGATGAAAAATATATTAACACTATACAAAACTTGAACCATTGCATTTTCCGACGAAAGCATAATTAACGCATTGGAATAAGGAACGAGAAACAAACACATCAAATATATCAAATAAAGCCAAAGATGTAGCTCATTTGTTTTTTTGTAATAACTAAACTGTTTTACATGGTCTATCCAATAAAAAGCTAATATTCCAAATGTAATTAAATAATTTTCTAATGGTTCGAGTTGCTCAAACAAGAATTTATTGATATCACTGTCATTTATTGATGCAGTAAATTCAGGAAAATCAAATCCGAAGATAGTCAACGCCATTGCTAAAGCAAAAATAGTGTCAGATAATCTACCAAGATGGGAAATCATATTGATTGAATTGGAATTATTATTGTTAATCATTTTATTTCTCAAATCTAAAAAACATCAGCGGGGTCAGCACTTTGTAATTTTCGCATTGCAACTAAACCGGAAAAACTACACATAATAATAGTTAAAATCAAAACGAATATAGCCCGGTCAATTTTCATTGCTATAGGTAATAAAGTCGCTGCAAAAGTAATTTGATATAATCCCATAGATAGCAACATCCCAGGTAAAAATCCTAATACCGAGAGAATCAAAGCTTCTTGCATTAACATCACCATTAAATAACCGTCACTGTATCCCATTGCTTTGAGCGTTGCGTACTCTGGAAGGTGTTCTGACACGTCCGAGTAAAGAATTTGATAAACAATTACAATCCCAACGATAAAGCCTACTACAACTCCAATATTGAAAATAAATCCAATACCTCCACTTTCCCAATAATCTTTCTCTGTTTGAGCAAATTCTTGTGGTGTTAATACTCTGACATCATTGGGTAAATTGGCTTTAAGTTGCGACTGTACTTTCTCTACATCTACATTCTTTTTTAAAGTAATTAAACCAACTTCAATTTGATTCGCTTGACGTTTTGAAAAAAGTTTTAAAAAAGTAGAATCACTGGTGATAATGTTTCCATCTGCTCCAAAAGATGCACCCATTTGAAATAAACCAACGGCTTGAATAGTTTGTTGATTAAGTAAAGCTTCAACATTTCCTTTTTGTTGAATAAAATCTGCAATCGGTCCGTATTCTGGACGAGATGCACGGTCAAATATAACTTTATTTAATTGTTTTAATTCATCAAGATTTTGGCTCACTTCGGGAAAATCAAAAGGTGGATTTACCGGATCAATTCCCCATACTAAAATTGCCCGATTAATCCGAGTTTCTGGATTACGCCATTGAGCGGTATTAACATACAAAGAACTGACAGATTCTACACCTTCATATGCTAAGGTTTGCTGCAATCTTTCTCTAGAAAAACTTTGTACTGAAATTAAACTTTGGAATTGCGGGTTAATTAAAACTAAATCGGCTTGTAATGTTTGATGCGGTTTTGTCGCACTATCAAATAATGCATCTAATAACCCCAACTGAACAAACATCAACATATCAGCAAAAGCGATTCCTGCTAAAGCAATTGTCAACCGCGTTTTCTCTTTTTTTAGCTGCAACCACGCTAAAGGTGTACGACGAAATAATTTAGTTAACATAATTACAAGTTAATTTTGTAGAGACGTAGCAATGCTACGTCTTTTATAATTTGTGAATTCTAAGAATTTGCTTCTCTCTTCATCGTCCAAAATTTAACTGGTTTTTCTCCAGTTCTAATAATTTCAAAACCATGTCTTTGATAAAAACGGACGGCTCTTTCAGTTGATGTTTCTAAATAGCAAGGTAACTTTTCTTCCGAAGCTTGTTGTAGTATCGGTTCAATTAATAAACCACCAATTCCTTTTCCTTGATAAACTTCGGAAACTCCTAATGCAGATAAATACCAATGGGGTTGATGCATATCTTGTTCATGGTATTTCTCAATTAATGAAAATAACGATATGAATTTTTTCAATCCTTCAAAACCAACCAAAAACGGAAGTTTGTAAAAACCTACTCGCAATAATCTCCACACATTTAAAGGATAGTTTCCCGGTGGTATCCAAGCTGCTATACCTTTAATTTCCGGAGTCGTATATATATAATTGTAAGGCTGAGCATAACGTAAAGTCGCATCCCACACATTCCGAGATATTTGATATTTTGTATTGTTTGTATGAGATGTTAAGTATTCAAAAATTGGATCTTTATCGAATGCAGTAACAAGAGTTTCTGTTGCTTGATTAATTTGCGTTTTTTCTAAACGAATAATTTCTGTATTCATCAGATTTTAGATTTACAATTATGGAATTATTAAGTGAACTACTAACCACTATCAACCGATTACGAATAATACTTATATCAAACATTCGTTATAAATTAAATAACCAGAAAATCATAATTGAATCTCCGTCTGAACTTGTAAATTAGTCAACCCTGAAACTCGTTTACTATCTTCAGGATTCAGACGGATTTTGACATCAATTACCCGACGATCTAAATTTTCTCCTGGTTCGTTACTGAAGACGTTTTGTCTATTAATTTGCAACCCTATTTGTGAAACTTCTCCCTGTAATTTATCCGAAAAAGCTTGTCCGGTAATTATCACTTTTTGACCTAATTTGACTTTATTAATATCAGTTTGATATACCTCTGCAACTACCATCATTTGTTGTGTTTGTCCTAATTCAGCAATACCTTCATCAGCTATTTTTTCTCCTTCTTGTGTATGAATTTTCAGAATTTGTCCGGGTATCGGTGCGCGGATATAAGCTTGTTCTAAGTTAGTTTGTGCTTGTTTTACAGTAGCTTTAGCATTATCTATTTCAATTAATGCTGCTTGAATATCCACTGGACGAATTTCGCTAATTTGACTTAAAGTAGCTTCTGCTTCTCTAATTTGTTCACTTCCTGATGATTGAATACGATTGAAATTTGCTTGTGCTTCTAAAAGTTCTTGTCGTCGGGATGATTGAATACGGTTAAGATTTGCTTGTGCTTCGTTAAATTGTTGCTGTACAGTTTGTAAATTTAAACGCTTACTATCTCGAAACGATATAGAAATTGCACCTTGATCAAAAAGTTTTGCATAGCGTTTATATTCAGTATTTGCATTATCAACCTCCGCTTTTAATCGTGCAGTAGTTGCAAGTTGTGCAGTAACTTCTGTGTTTTTCTCAACTTCTAAACGTCCAATTGTTGCCAATTGTGCTGTAATTTGGTTGCTTCTCTCAGTTTGTAAACGTGCAATCGTGGCTTTCTGTGCTTCAATTTCTCCAGCTTTAGCACCCGCTTTTACTTGTGCTAATTTAACTTGTGCTATTCTTACTTGTTCTTTTGCTTGTAATACTGCATCCTGCAATCTTTTTTGAGAATCTAGTATTGCAATAACATTTCCTGTTTTTACTTTGTCACCTTCTTTTACTAATAGTTTCACAACTCTATCACCATCCAAACTCAAAGGTGCAGATAAATTAATTATTTCTCCCAAAGGTTCCAATCTTCCCAGAGCAGCAACTTTTTTAACTACAGGTAGCTTTTGTACAACAGGTGTTTCTGATGTTTTTAAAAAGCCAGTTTGAGAAATTCCGTAAAGTGCAATACCACTTGTAATTACAATTCCAAATGCTACTACACCGATGACTTTATTAGTAGGTTTGCTCAGTATTTGCATAATTTATTTTCTATTCCCCATTCCCTATTCCCTATTCCCTAAATAAACAGTTAACATTTTTGCTAATAATTCTCCTTGTTCTTCATAAGAAGCTATTTCATCTCCACCAAAAATTCTCGATGTAAACAAGCCTCCAAGTAGATTCAAAACAAATTTAATGATTGGCTTTTGCTCAATTTTTAAATAATCTGCAACAGCTTTTTCTGTGTATTCCCAAGATTTTTTCAAGATATCATTACTTAATATTTCACTACGTTCCTGGTGTTGATAAAAATCATAACTTAATAAGGTTTGCTTAAGAAAATAATCTTCGTTTTTTTGAATGAAATTTATCAAGACTTTGATTCTTTCTTCTAATGTTTCGGGACTACCAGCTTCGATAAAAAAGTTAGATATATCCTGTTCTGTCTGTTCCTCTACTAACTGTAAATACAGAGATTCTTTATTAGGAAAATAATGATATAGCGTTCCCGTCGAAACACCCAACTCTTTAGCAATTTCACGCATGGTAACGGAACCATAACCTTTCTGAGCAAATAAATCAAAGCTCTTCCATAACAGTTCTTTCCTATACTTTTCGTGGTCTACAATTTTTGGCATTCAGTCAATCAAATTACTTATATCGAACGTTAGTTATATAATAAATCAACAATTGGTTTATGGCAATAGTTATTTTTTGCCGGTTGAATGCAGGATAAAAAGACTTAGCAATGCTACGTCTCTACATGGTGTCTGGATTGATGCCCATTTCTCGTAGTTTTTCGGCTAGCTGTGCGGCTCGTTCTTCGGCAGTTTGAGCGCGTTCTTCGGCAGTTTGAGCGCGTTCGTCTCCTGTTGGTAAAACGGTACCATCTTGATGACACCAGCGTAACCAAGAATCTTGTCTGGCTTCAAATTCTCCCGTCCATAAAGTTAAACCTAATCCAACTTGTTCTAACCAGGTTTCCGAAGTTTGGTAATAGCGCATTCCTCGTAATTCGTAAATACGCAGGATTTCTTCACCCAGTTGTTTTGTGGGGTCATATACGATGTAATAACTTGCTCGCATATGCTCATAAATTTTGAGTTTTTCTTCTAATTCGTTACCAACCTTGTTAGAAACAATTTCAATTGCGACTTCAGGGGGTTTACCAAAACGCCAAATCATGTAACAACGATTTTGTTTTTCCCACCAATTTTGAGGAACTTGAACGTTTAAGCTAAGGAATACATCGGGTACTATGGCTGGCTTTAAATCCGTGTAATAAACCCCCACGTTAGATTCCGCAAGAAAAATTTGATTTTGTAAAGAACTGTAAAGAGAACCGACTAAAAGCCGTTGTTGTTTAGCAGATGCAAAATTATCCACAGGTGTATCATCTTCAGTAATTAGCTGATTGGCATCTGGAATATAGAAGCCATCATCAGTATCAATTAAAGTTTGCTTGACCATAATAGATTATCTAATAATTTGGGTTCATATAACTTTAACGTAAATTCGATGGTGAATCCGGTGGGGGAAGAAGTCGGGTTTTTATGACTGGTTTGTGTTGTGATAGATATTTTTCCTACTCCCTTCCGGGCAGAAGATTACTGATTAAAAAAACCGCAGAGGCGCAGAGAGCGCAGAGGAAAGAAATAAAAAGAGATCAACCGCACCAACAAGGGTGAAAGGTAATTATAGAGTGGGAAGAAAGTAAAAACCCGACTTCTGTGATTACAAAATTACAACCATAGAAAAATCCGTTTTTTTCAAACACCTGTAACAATAATATTAAGACTGATAAATATAACCATTGCATCCCACACCGAACGATAAACTATGCTTACTCAAGAAAAATCTCAACAACGCAACTGGAAACCCATTATTAAAGAATTTGAAGCTATTTTAGGTAAAAAAGGCGTAATACAGCGTCGCGAAGAATTAATTACCTACGAATGCGATGGTTTAGCTAGCTACCGCCAACGTCCGGATTTAGCGGTTTTACCCAAAACTACAGAACAAGTTGCCCAAGTGGTGAAAATATGCAATAAATATTCGGTTCCTTTTCTTGCCAGGGGTTCGGGTACTGGTTTATCTGGCGGTGCTTTACCTACAGTTGGATGCGTATTGATAGTTACTTCTCTGATGCGCCAAATACTCAACGTAGATTTAGACAATCAGCGCGTTGTGGTGCAGCCTGGAGTAATTAACAATTGGGTAACGCAAACAGTGAGCGGTGCCGGTTTTTACTACGCTCCCGACCCTTCGAGTCAGATTATTTGTTCGATCGGCGGTAATGTAGCGGAAAATTCCGGTGGAGTGCATTGTTTAAAGTACGGTGTGACTACTAACCACGTTTTAGGGTTAAAAGTTGTCACCGCCAATGGTGATATTGTAGATTTAGGCGGACAAGTCCCGGAAATGCCCGGTTACGATTTGACGGGTATATTTGTCGGTTCTGAAGGTACTCTGGGAATTGCCACAGAAATAACTTTGCGAATTCTCAAAAGTGCAGAATCGATTTGCGTGCTACTAGCAGATTTTACCAGTGTAGAAGCCGCAGGAGCGGCAGTTTCCGATATTATCAGCGCGGGGATTATTCCCGGTGGTATGGAAATGATGGATAACATGAGTATTAATGCAGTAGAAGATGTAACTGCAATGAATTGTTATCCCCGCGATGCTGTAGCGATTTTATTAGTTGAAATTGACGGTTTAGATGTAGAAGTTAAAGCGAATAAACAGCGAGTTATTGATATTTGTAAGCAAAATGGTGCGCGTAATATAACTTCTGCAAACGACCCCGAAACACGTTTAAAATTGTGGAAAGGCAGAAAAGCCGCGTTTGCAGCTGCGGGACATTTAAGTCCAGATTATTACGTGCAAGATGGGGTAATTCCTCGGACTCAGTTGCCTTATGTATTACAAGAAATTGAGGCTCTAAGTGAAAAATACGGTTATAAAATTGCCAATGTATTTCATGCTGGTGATGGTAATTTACATCCGTTGATTCTATTTGATAATTCGATTCCCGGTGAATTAGAAAAAGTCGAAGAAGTCGGCGGAGAAATTCTTAAACTCTGTGTCAAAGTTGGTGGTAGTATTTCCGGTGAACACGGTATTGGTGCAGATAAAAAATGTTATATGCCAGATATGTTTTCACCTGCCGATTTAGAAACGATGCAGTGGGTTAAACAAGTTTTTAACAGTAAAGGATTAGCCAATCCAGAAAAGATTTTTCCCACCCCCCGCACCTGTGGTGAAGCCGCAAGAGCAGTGAGTGAGAAAAAGTTTGAGAAAGTCGAGAGGTTTTAAGGAAGAGGATGGGGAGACAAGGGGATGGGGAGACAAGGGGATGGGGGATGCTTAGTAAAAAGTAATAAATTCTAACTCCTAACTCCTCCTAACCTTTAACCTTTGACCTTTAACCTTTAACCTTTAACCTTTAACCTTTGACCTTTGACCTTTAATTAACTTCCACTAACTGAATATCAAAAGTCAATTGTTGTCCTGCTAGGGGATGATTCGCGTCGAGGGTGACTTGAGAATCCGAGACATCTGTAACGATAACAGGAATTACTTGACCGTCGTTTTGAGAAATTTGTAGCTGCTGACCAATTTCTACTGATAAGTCTGTAGGTATTTGCTCTTTCTCAACTGTGATTACCAGTTCTTCACGCTGAGGGCCGTAAGCTTGATCGGCAGGAATGGTTGCAGTTTTTGACTCTCCCGGAGTCATTCCAATTATCGCTTCTTCAAAACCCGGAATCACATTTCCTGAACCAAGGGAGAACTGCAAAGGTTCGCGTTCGACGGAGGAATCAAAAACTGTGCCATCGTCCAATTTGCCTGTGTAGTGAACTTTGACGTTGTTACCAGCTTTGGCTTGTGTCATGTCTGTTATCCTTTAATACTGTCTTATGCAAATGATACTGTACTGAAAAAATCGCTTTTATCCGTTTGATTCGTTTTTTGGCGATACAGATAATTTACTCACTATACTAGCTATTCTTATCCCCTTAGAGATTATTACTCAATTGTGGGAGAAGATAATGCTATGGCGATCGCCAAGCAGTTTCAAAATCCTATGATCACATCCCAATGGTTGGGGCAATCATTACTATTTAATTATTTTGTCGATCCATAACATATTTCAATACTCAATACGTTATAAATAAGCGCCAACCGTAATAAATTAAAAGTTGACGCTTATATTTTTATGTTCTATGTCTTGATATTGGCTAAACTCGTTTAAAACTTCAAGATTATTCAAGAGTATTAAAGCCGCTGACCCAGAAAAGATATATTTATGTAAGCATTTGTTTAGATTTTCATCAAAAAAGAAATATATTGTAATATTTAATCTTTTCTTTAGATTTAAGGTTTAATATTTTCTTAAGATGATTCAACTAGCCTGCGTGACTTTTCACCTTCCGGTTTATAGCTGGGGTTATTTAAAAATTAAATGTCGGTTAGAGAGAAAGATTGAATATTTAATTTAGATTTGGGATTAGAAAGCTATGTTAGGACTCAAAGAAAGAGCGGTTACAATGCGCCATGTATGGTCGGTAATTGAAGAAACCGAAACCAAGACTCTGTTAAATTTAAATGATGCAGACCTTTTAAATCAGTTACTCAGCCAATTAGAAACCAAAAATCTACTTACTGGAGAGCAAATTAGCGCAATGGCTGCTTATATTAGTTCGCGAGTGCCGTTGATTCGCGATTTAGCTCATTCACGTATGGTATGTAATCT
This sequence comes from Rivularia sp. (in: cyanobacteria), assembly GCA_050329355.1. Taxonomy (GTDB): domain Bacteria; phylum Cyanobacteriota; class Cyanobacteriia; order Cyanobacteriales; family Nostocaceae; genus Rivularia. Next base: position 1,061 of record JBHJOU010000082.1, on the reverse strand, counting down.
TTAATTAGAGTAGATTTATAAATTTATATAGATTTACTGTGTTGATAAACTATGTTCTAAAGGATGCCAGTACGGGTATCAAGAATTGTGTCAAAGTAAAAGCATCTACTCCTAATTCGGTGCGCTCAAGAACTGCTAAAATCGCCGCTTGAGCGTGCCACCACGTAGCCGTTGCAACCATTTTTTCTAAATCTAACTTTCGTGAAACAGCTTGCGCCATTAATCCACCGAGTAATCCAGTTAACACATCACCACTACCTCCACGAGCTAAAGCCGGGGTACTTTGAGGATTAATCCAAACACAACCGTGGGGATTTGCGATCGCAGTTTTGGAACCTTTTAATAGTACTATTGCACCAGATTGTTTTGCAGCTTCAAGAACAGCAGAAACTCTATTTTGATTGACATCGGCAATATTGGGGAATAACCGCTTAAATTCGCCGGGATGAGGAGTAAGTATAGTTGAAGCTTGGCGTTTTTGTAAGGTTTGTAAAGTTCCCATTTGGGCAAGAATATTTAAACCATCAGCATCTAAAAGTAAAGGCTTAGGATTATCTAAGATTTCCTGTAAAATCGAAACGGCATCTAAGGTAATACCCGGACCGCAAGCGATAGCATCAAAGGTATGTAAATCAGTATTTTCAGGTAATTGTAACTTTGCGATCGCGCCACTTTCAGTTTCCGGACAACCGATAATTAAGGCTTCAGGTAAATGTGACACCATTGTAGATGCAAGGGATTGTGGTACAGCGATAGAAAGCATCCCCACACCAGAACCCCGCGCTCCCAAAGCAGTTAAAATTGCACCACCCGCATAGCGACGAGAACCGCAAACAAGCAGTAAATGACCTTCTTTGTATTTGTGAGTTACTTGGGGACGAGGTAAAGGAAGATTTGCCAGGGCGATCGCATTAGTAATGCGTTTGATATTGGGAGATTTTCCCAATACAGCTTGCACATCAGTATATTGAATATCAAAGTCGATTAATTCAGCATTACCGACATATTCTAAAGCTTGGTCTTGTAATAATCCAAGCTTCCACAAACCCAGACACAGAGTA
>JBHJOU010000266.1:0-3209 GCA_050329355.1 Rivularia sp. (in: cyanobacteria) | reverse complement strand
TGAGAAGGGAATGCAGATGCTCAAAAATATAATGCAAAACTATCCTCAAGTAAATATTGTCATACAAAGTGCCTATATTAAAGCTTTAGTCAGGATGAGATATGAGATTAGTTCTCACTGTGGAGGTTTTACAGTAGTTGATAAAAGTCTCTGTGTAGAAGAGATGTTAATTAGAATCAAATGGGCTTTACAGGGAATAACTCATATTAAGGATATTCCTCAGATGAATTTTGAATTGGAAGAAAAACCAGAGTGGTTAAAACTGCTGAATTTAGCTTATCAGGAAGGGTTACAGGATAGAGCAATCGCTCAACATATTAGTGTATCCGAGCGGATGGTACGTCACTATTGGTTTAATCTCCAAGAAGCTTTAGGTATTGATAGTGAAGAATTGAAAAATCAAGGGAAAAATCTCCGCATGATTACTAGAATTCGTGCGAGGGAAGTTGGTTTAATTGATTGAAATACTATCCTTAAGCTACTTGACAAAATTTTATATAAATAGTATAGGGCATAAAGAATGAGGCATTAAGGATTAGATTATCATTTGACACTCCCCTGGCTGAAGCCGAGGGGATTCTTCATTCAACGAGTCCACTTGCTTAAAGCTCCTTGCGGTACTCTAAGTAGAGGTGGTTCTCTCCTGAAGCGTTAACTTTCCCCATGCCCTGGGGTAGTTGACCGAAGTCAAAATTTATTTGAGTTAATTGCTAGTCGTCTAGTTCCTGTGAATCTTTTACCTACTTTCAGGAACCGCTCCAACAATGCACATTGAGCGACTAGAACAACAAAGTAGAACCCATGATTCAGTTGTCAAGGTACAGCGTTACCGTTTAGGTACTAGGGTTTTTAAACAGGTTGATTACCCCACCTGTTATATTTAATGGTAGTGCGATTGGAATACCATGCCAACTAGAAAAAGACCAAAAGTTTATCAATTAAGGACCTATTGAGGACGAATGGAAACAGTTGGATTTTTATGCTCAGTCAAAACAGATTTCTGCTGCGTTCGTTTTGCGCGAGTTTATCAAAACACTCCCAAGGCAGGATAAATCCTCCAACTAGCTTTCATCCCTGCTCGTGCATAGACAGGGTTTTCAGCATATTTTGTATAAAATAAGAACCTTTAACCTTTAACCTTTAACCTTTAACCTTTAATAACATGGACTTGAAATCATTAGAATCTAGATTAAACGCCAGTGTTGACCGTATCGGAATCTGGTGGTTAATAGGAGCGGCTGTAGCGACGATCGCACTATGGCAAATACCCTATGGTGATTATATTTTATACCCATTTTCCATCCTCGCTACTTGGTTCCATGAAATGGGTCACGGTTTAGGAGCAATCTTATTAGGAGGAAACTTTCGGCAACTGCTAATTTTTCCTAATGGTTCTGGTGTAGCACAATACAGCGGTAGATTTGGTCCTATTGGTATCGCTTTCGTAGCTGCTGCTGGACCGATGGGACCACCGATTGCAGGTGCTATGTTAATTTTGGCATCCCGTAGTTTTAAGATAGCAAGCTTAAGTTTAAAAATATTAGGTGGATTTTTACTATTTTCAGTATTAATTTGGGTACGTTCCTTGTTCGGAATAGTAGCAATTTTATTATTAGGTCTAATTATCCTGGGTATCGGGTTTAAAGCAAACCGTTGGTTTCAAGGATTTAGCATTCAATTTTTGGGTGTGCAAGCTTGTATAAGTACTTATCATCAACTTGATTATTTATTTACCCGTACAGCTGGACCTTTAGGACTTTCCGATACATGACAAATACAACGACAATTATTTTTACCTTACTGGTTTTGGGGTGGACTAATGGCGATCGCATCTCTTGTCATTCTCGTACAAAGTTTAAGAATTGCCTATAAACAGTGAACAGTTGACAATGAACTACCAACCACCAACTCCTAACTGCTAACTCCTAACTCCTAACTCCAAACTCCTAACTCCAAACTCCTAACTCCTAACTCCTAACTCCTAACTCCTAACTCCTAACTGCTAACTCCTAACTCCTAACTGCTAACTCCAAACTCCTAACTCCTAACTCCTAACTCCTAACTCCAAACTCCTAACTCCTAACTCCAAACTCCTAACTAATTAAATGGTTGTCCCCAAAGCTTCCAATTTTCTTTATTGAAAGGGGATTTCCATTTTTGAATCAACGCTAATTCTAACTTTTGTCGCGCCCTGGTAGCTGAGGGTGTATCCCACCAAAAAGCGATGTTAACTGCTGTCTTCAAACCGTATTGATAATGTAAGTCTTGATATTTTTCAATGTATCTTTTACAATCATGTATTCCTTTCCAGCGGTGATTTGATTTACAGGTTTCACCGACATACAACAGTAAATTAGCAGCCATATCTACGACAAAGTAAAGACAAGCTTGACCGGGACTGTCTGCTGGTAAGCGATAAAATGATAGCGAACAAGGCTTTAATTCAAACGGATCTATTATATCCGGGTCAACGTGTGTTGATGACACTTCAAATAAAGCTACTTGCACTACTGGTTCACTTGTTCTCACTTGTTGTTGATGGGCGGATATTTGCTTTTTCCATTTTTTTAAAGCTTTCACATCCATCAATAACACGGGAGTTCTGTTAATTATTGCTCCCTGAATTTCCGACGGTGAGAACAAATCAAGTTGATTTGTTTCCATTCACATTCCCACAGAATATAACTAAGGAATGCTATCACTGTTTTGTGATTTATGAAACACATCAAAATGTGATAAATACAACTAATTCTATCCCATCCTTAAATTAGTTTTCTCTATAAAACCTCTTTCCTCAGCGCTCTCTGCGCCTCTGCGGTTGTTTTTCCTCAGTAATTTATACCAAAAATGCAGCGATTAATCGTATAAAATTATTCTTAAAAACAACCATAAATATAAAGACGTTGCACTGCAACGTCTCTACATTATTAATAAAATCAGAACAAAATAATTTTTATCATCCTATCCATCACTCAACTCTAATAGGAATATAAGTTGCATTATTCCACTCTACATTTTCGTTGATACTGTTATTTTCATCAACAACAACGCCCAACCAATAATTGCGATTTCTCTGTAATGAAGAAGGAATAGTTACAGTATTTCTTGCAGTGTAAACATTATCTCGACCAAGGGTAAGAGTTGTTCCACCAATACGCTGATCACCAGTAGAAATTATATCGTTGGTTGAAATATAAAAGCCGACACGG
>JBHJOU010000001.1:0-5351 GCA_050329355.1 Rivularia sp. (in: cyanobacteria) | reverse complement strand
GGCTGTTCTTGTTTGGCAATTTGAGGAGCCAATTCCCCTTTCAAACCATATTTAACTAAGCCCATATACTCATAAAACATCATCATTGCTTTTCTAGTTTGAGGTAAATGGGGAGCAGGGCTTGTGTGGGGAATCACTTCAAATCCAACATTGCGAAATGTTAATAGCGATCGCAACATATGGGGAGGATCTGTTACGAGAATAATTCGCTTAACTCCTTGGGGTTGCAGCACTGAAGCAGTGAATAAAGCGTTTTCTTTGGTAGTTTGGGAACAGTGTTCTTCAAAGAGTGCTGTTTTCGGGATACCTTCTTGTTCTAGTTTTTGAACTATTTCAATTCCATCACCGACACCACTAGCAAAAATTAACGGCGCTCTTTGGGATTCCCAAAGATTGGCTGCAACTTCAACTCTTGAATTTCTAAATTGTTCTCCGCGTCCTAGAATTACAATATACTCTGCATTTTGCCCTCTATCTTCAGGAATAAATGCAACTAAACCTTTATTTGCGGCAGCCGTTGTTAAAGGAAATTGAGCGCTAAAATAAGTAACTAATAATAAAGTTGCGAATCCACTCCATAAACGTTTCCAACGAAATCGGGGAACAATCCAAGGTAAGAAAATCAAAAATACCAACGGCAATACTACTAAAGTTGGAGTCATTAGCCAACCCGCAAGTGCGGATTTTAATTCAAGCCACTGACTGGGAGAACGATGACATAAAGCTGGATCAAGCATTGGATTTATCTGTTAAGAAATATGAATGCTCTTTACTGTTATATTAAACTACTTTTTCGATAGATGCCTTTTTACCTGTATTAATTAAATAAACCTGAACAACCAGATTTATTCCGGATTTATTACAGAAAATATTTGAAAATGATATAATGATAAGCTAATTTATGTAATCAAAAATACATTTTATTTAGTAATTCTAAATTATTAATTATAGGAGATTAATCATGGCAGTTTTAAAACTAGAAGATGGCACAATTTATACTGATTTACCATCTATTAGTAAAGAATTAGCACCATTAAACATTAAACTTGATTATTGGGTAATCGAGTCCAATCAAGAGTTACATCAAAAGCTTGCACAAGACAGCCTTGATGATAGCGAGAAAGAACAAGTATTGCAAAGCTTAGATAAATATTTCGAGCAACTTAAGCAAACAGCAGGTTATCAAGAACGAGATTTAATTGTTCTCCATCCAGGAATTCCCAACCTAGATGAAATGTTGAAGAAATTCGATAGTATACATATCCATGCAGACGATGAAGTACGCTACATCATTGAGGGAGAAGGGATATTTGGTTTTGTACGTCCCGATGGTAGCCAAGTAGAGCTGACAGTGCAGCCACAAGAATACATTAATGTACCTGCTGGATGCGAACACTGGTTTTATTTAACACCCACACGCCGCATTAAAGCAATACGTTATTTTATTGGTAAAGAAGGTTGGGTTCCTGAATATACAGGTACAGAAAAAATTCTAAATCAAAGGTCAAAAGTCAAAGCTTAAAATATGGTAAATAAAATACCCCACGAATAAATTCATGGGGTTAAAAAACGTTACCAAAATGTATATTTTTTTAACCTTGTATTGGTTCGAGAATTGTTTCTTCCTCAAACATTTTTAAGGCTCGGTTGCTCAAATCGACTAAAGCTTCCGGTTTAAACCGAATTACACCTGAGTTTGAATGCCGATAACGTTCGCCAAGGAATACTGATAGTGTAATATTGTTTAAATCCGGATTAGATATGCACCTGACTGTGCAGACCTGCCTTTTATTTTTGAAGTAGGCAATAATGCGATCGCCAGCGCGGATATTTGACGCTTGTGTTTTCATACATACTATGGTAACACCTCAAACCGATTAGGAACAAAAATCATTTACCCTTTAAGGAGTTAAACTATTCCCTATTTAACAAACCAGCTTGAATCTTTCGACGGACTGGGAGTGTCACTTCACAGTTACTATTAAGGCAATCAATCAACAATTGGTTGGCATTATAGTAGTTTTCTAGAACTTTCTGCTGTTCGGAGCTAAAGTTCCAATAAGATTGGATATTGCGATGAAAGTAAATAGCCGTTTTTAAACGTTCTGTCCAAGCGAGATGGTTGATTTGCCACCATGACTGAAATATTCTTTGCTCCCGATGTGGATCGGGTATTTCTTGTTTGAGTTGTTGCAAGGATTGCTGTAAGCCAACATCAAGCACAATAGTCAGAACATTGCTTAGAGCATTGCTGAGTGCATGAGCATGAGCAAAATCATGACTAGAGCCAATGGCACATTCTAACAGTAGTTTATCCAATAACGTATCGAGGATAATATCTTGATCTACTTTACAGGGAACAGTGAAGTGAGGGATATTAAGTGGAGCTTGAACAAGACTCAGATCAAACTCATAAGTTGCAGCTAAAGTGATTTGGGGTGTAATTAGAGATTTTTGACTTGTCCAGGTTAAAAACTCTTGGATATAAGCATCTTCAGCGACTAAAGCATCAATTTGTTGCTTCATCAACTGTACAAGGGAGTCTGCATTCCGCAACATCGTAGCAGTCAATAAAAAGATTTCCCGCCATCGTGGTTCTGTAATGTGACTAACCAGACGTTCCAAGGCTTGCTCTAATGAGTGTACATTATGATTAGCAACGATGTTTCGGGCAGTAAAGTATTCTTGAAATGTTAAACAGGAAAAAGAGAAAATTCCCCGCACTCTTTCCACTAATAGCCCGTGTTGCAACTCCATGGCTTTTAGCACCGCTTCACTATCTAGTTGTAATTCTTCTGGCTCGGTGGGAGCATTTGGTAAATTAGTGATAAAATCATTAATGTGTTGTTCAACGGCTCGTTGTTCAAAAAAATAATCACCATGTTCAAATGTCGTGGCGGCAATCTGAGTTATCAGTTTGATCTGAAGGGGCAATAAAAATCCCTGATAAATTTCATCCCGTTCAACACCTCTAATTTGATCCCATTTGCCTAAAAGTAGTTCTACGCATTGCTTATAGAATGGGGCTTTTTGACTGGGAAATTCTTCTTGGGAATGGAACATCCAGCAAATCAGATGTAGAAACAAGGGTGTGGCTGCAAGTCGTCGGAATGGCAAGTTTTCGGGTAAATCCAGTTTTTCGATGAACTCAACTGCTATATCCAGTCCATCCTGGGGATTTTTTTTCGTAAAAACGGAGAACCACTTCTGAGCAAAGCTAGCAATTTGCGATTGGGTAAAGGGGGCAATTTCTACATCAGTGAAGCTTCTCAGGTGAAATGTTTTAGCAACTGTTCTACAGGTGACAATGAAGAAATTTTTGGGATATTGCTCACAAAATCTGCCAATTTCCTTCAAAACTGCCTTGTGATCTTGATGCAGCATTTCATCGAGTCCATCGAGCAGCAATAACATTCTGCCCTCATCCAGTAGAGTTTTGATGGCAGATTGTTCTAAAATACCACAGTTAACAAATTCAGAATTGATATAATTTAATAAACTAAAGCTTCCTATATCTTTTGAGTCTTCAGCAAAATCCTTTAAGGTAATAAAAATCGGAACTAAATTAGCAGCAAAATTTCCTTGGTTACATTGAATCGCCAGATGTTGCAAAAAAGTAGTTTTACCACACCCAGGTTTACCTAATACCCTAAGTTTAGAATGGGTTTCAACAGCCTTCATAGCTGGTATTTGTTTTTGATAAATTTCACCATTACCAAAATTATCAAATTCTTTGGCAGTAGGATTTGGTAAACTAGAGATGTCTATCCACTGTTGACTGGCAATCTCCTCGAATATATTGAGATCAATGTAAATATTTGCGATTTCAACAGGACGGTTAGTATCCAATAATTGTAAAGTACCGCACTGGTGTTGAATTTTTTCTCGACATTGCGATCGCAATTTCTTTACCAGAGCATCAATATTTCTGGGTGTCTGTCGTGGTTGAGAAAAGTCGGCTGGGAGATTAGCCGCAATTTCGCGCCAATCTAGCTCTAATACAGAACAAATTTCAATAAAAGTATAACGTTCAATCGGACGACCTGTAAAAAATCTCCAAACTGGCTGACGAGTTTTTAGATTCACTTCCCCTGCCAGGTTTTCTTGAGTCCAGCCTTTATTAGTAAAAGCTATTTTGGCTTGTTTGACTCCTGGTGAGGATGCCTGGAGTGATCGTTTTGCCACAAGAAAAAGACCTCATCCAAGTTTTTTTGTTGAGATATTATCGTAAAATTTACGAATCACATTTTTATTGTAACTTGCAACGTTTTTTTTACAACTAAGTTATACAAAAAATTGAGTTAATTAAATTTTTTATATTCTCAAGCAATGATAAAAATAGTTCAAAGCCTGTGCGGAGCAGAACTGTAGATAAATTCGTATAAGTTAATTTCTAGTTGCTATGACTCAAATAATTTACCTGAACGACTATGAATTGAAAAAACAAATAGTTATCATCAATCAAATTAATGAAGTAATAACTATAGATAACCATAGAAAGATATTACTTCATTAATATAATCAACTAACTATGATTTAGTTTGATCGACACTTGCTTAGGAAGGAAGCAACACTGTGTCAATGATGTGGATAACACCGTTATCAGTCTCAACATCTGCTTGAGAGACTGTAGCATCATTAATTTTGACACCATTACTAGCATCAATTTTTACTTCTGAACCTTCAACTGTTGTCGCTGAATCTAACTTAACCACGTCAGCGGCCATTACCTTACCTGAAACAACGTGATAAGTCAGGATTTTCTTGAGTTGGGGAATATCCTTAAGTAATCCATCTACTGTACCTTCAGGAAGCTTCGCAAATGCGTCATCGGTAGGTGCAAAAACGGTGAATGGACCTTTGCTTTTAAGAGTATCTACTAAACCAGCAGCTTTAACAGCAGCAACTAAAGTATTAAAAGAACCTGCACTAACTGCGGTATCTACGATATCAGCCATTTTTTCACCCTATGTATAATCTCTTGACAGTTATTAGCATGACACTAAGGTGTTCTAAATCGTGTTTGAGTTAGCGCTTGAGTAATGTATATTTTGTATGAATTGTCTGATAACGATACAAAAGTTTATAATTATTTTTTAAATTTATCGTTTTCAGGACGATGAAATAGATTGAAAACAAGCAGAATTCAGGCAGTAGAGCCAAAAACTCGCGGACTTAAAAATTTTTTATTGATGGAATTGATAGATAGTCGAGAAATAATGTTATAGTTTATCTTGAGAATCATAAAGATTAATGATTAAGTTGGTATTCAGTATCAAAGGTTTTTCCGTAAAGTATTGAGCTATTTCTTTTCCAGTAATCTTGTCTCTCTAAACACAACACTCATTGAG
>JBHJOU010000861.1:0-6520 GCA_050329355.1 Rivularia sp. (in: cyanobacteria) | reverse complement strand
GCACTTCCCTGTACTTGAGGGAAAAACTGTTTAATTACACAAGGAGCATCCAATCTATCTACATCAACCGCAGCATAAGTTTTACTAAAACCACCTTCTCCTAATACCTTTAATACCCGATAACGGTTTCTCAAAAATTTACCAAAATTGCTACTTCCGCAACTGATACAATGTTTATTTCCTTCTACATTAAAAGGATTTGAGCAATTGGTTTCTTGGCAAATTAACACAATACTTATATTGGTAGGGAGTAGGAATTAGGCATTAGGAAGTAGGGAATAAATATAATTAAATCAGGGTTTATATCTTATATTTACAGCTAATTTTTTCTCTGTTTCTACATATTTGTAAATTGGTCATTTCTTCGCTCCCTATTTACAATAAGCTAACTGTTGGTGCCGTGCTGTGTATCAGAAAGCGACTAAGATACTGGCAATGTTAAACGACTAGTTAATGATAATTACTAATCTACAATATTCAAGGTTTTACACTTTGCTATTTCTGAACGCGATCGCAATTTACAAAAGTAACGCTCCCTACTTCCTTAATATCAAGTACGATGATTAGTTGTGATTAGAGTATCAATACAAAAGCTCTTATTACCTATAGCAATCCTAAATCATATATGAGAATTTAGATCCCCGACTTCTTCAAGAAGTCGGGGATCTGAACACCGTGATTTCGATACATACAAATAGGATTGCTATATTACCTACTCCCTACTCCCTTTTGAGGGCAAATATGTCTAATGCAGCAACTCTTCTACCTGATGCTGACTCCATAAATTTCTATAAAGTCCGGGTTGTTGTAAAAGTTCGATTTGAGTCCCAGTTTGCACAATTCTACCTTTTTCCATCACCAAAATTCGGTCGGCAGCCGCAGCCGCAGATAATTGATGGGTAATGAAAACAACTGTTTTACGTTTGGTACCGCTAGAGAGATTTTTTAAAATTTGTGTCGCTGTTTGATTATCTACGCTGGAAAGTGCATCATCTAAAATTAGCACCGGAGCTTCTACCAACATTGCTCTAGCTAAGGCTGTACGCTGTCTTTGTCCACCAGAAAGTGTAATTCCTCGTTCACCCACTAAAGTATTGTATTGCTGCGGAAAAGTGCCGATTTCTGAGCTTATTTGTGCTAATTCGGCGACATCCTCAACTTCTTGTTGTTCTGCTAAAGGGTCACCATAACGGATATTATTTTGAATGGTAGTACTAAACAAAAAGCTTTCTTGGGGAACATAAGCAATCGCATCCCGCAAATCTGTTAAGGCGATTTTGGTAATATCGATTCCGTCTAAAAACAATTCTCCTTCATTAATATCTAATAAACGCGGTAAACAATTCGCTAAAGTAGATTTACCTGAACCAATTGCACCGACAATCGCAATAGTTTCTCCTGGAAATATCTGAAAATTAATTTTATCTAATACCAGAGTTTCCGAACCTGGATAAGCGAATGTTAAGTTTTTTGCGGTTAATTCTCCTTTAATTTCATTTCGTGTTATGCGAATTGCATTACTGTCATCTTTGATTTTAGGTTCGACATTAAAAATTGATTCAACGCGATCGACACTAACTTCACCACGCTGATAAGCAGTAATTGTAAATCCCAACAAGGCAGTCGGAAATACCAGACGTTCAATATATATTAATAACGCCACAAAATCCCCTACATCCAGACTAGAACCGATTCTACCCGCTCCTATCCAGATAATGATCAACGAACTGATGTTAACCAATCCCCCAATTATAGGAAACAAAATGTTTCGGGTTTTCGCTAATTTCAAGTTAGCTTTTAACAACTTTTGATTTTGTTTACCAAAAGCGTGGCGTTCGTTTTGTTCTTGAGCGTAAATTTTGATTAAGGAAATACCGCTAATATCTTCTTGAATTAGGTTGCTGACATCCGAGAGGTTTTCCTGTACGTCTGTTTGTTCATTACGGAGACGTTCGCTGAATAACACTACCACAAAAAACATGATCGGATACAGTGATAATGCGGCGATGGTTAATTCTACATTAATCGAAAGCATTACAGGTAAAGTCAGCGCAAAAGCAAAAATACTATTTGCAAAACTCAACACCACAAAACCTAACAACCGTCGAATATTATCAACATCACTCGTAGCCCGACTAATTAAATCTCCAGCCGTATTAGTGGCAAAATAAGAAGGCTCTAATTGCAGTAAATGTTCAAAAATCTTTTGTTTAAGATCGTACTCAACCTGTCTTCCCACACCAAATATCCAGACACGGGAAGCCATCCGCATCAGCCACATTGAAGAACTTAATAAAATAATCAGTATGGAATAGCGGATTATTTCTCCGTAGTTGAAGTTTACCGAAAATTTATCGATGCAAGCGCGAATTAGTAAGGGGATGTAAGCCCCCAAACCATTAACAATTAATAAAGCGATAATACCCAAAGTCGCATCTCGCCAATAAGGACGTAGATAAGCAACCAGTTTGATAAAGCGTCGTGATTCTGACATTCGAGTAATTAATTACCAATCTTTAATTATCAGTTATTCATCAATAATTATCAATGGATAAAGAATTTGTGCTAGATACGGAAGCCTAAGCTCAGCCTTGCTGATATACTTTGCTTTGCGATCGCGTTATCTATAAGTAGGTAGGCGTAATTAAATATAAGATAAAACCGGAGCCCTGCCGTACTGCTCCCTCTCCTTACTAAGGAGAGGGATTGAGGGTGAGGTTTTATATTTAATTTGACCCACTTACTTAATTATCAAAAATTATCAAAACCAATGCAACCCAAATGGTTAGTATGGGCGCAGCAGATACAAGCTATTGCTCAAAAAGGTTTAAATTATTCCACAAATCCGTTTCAAGTTGAAGATTACAAATTATTACGTGAGATTGCTGCTGATATCATCTCTAGTTATTCTCAAATCGAACAAAGCGAAATTTTAGATTTATTACTCAAGGAAATCGGATATCCCACACCTAAAGTTGCTGTACGCGGTGTGGTTTTCAAAGAAAATACTTTATTATTTGTCAAGGAACGTTCCGATGGTTGTTATGCTCTACCCGGTGGATGGGCAGAAGTTGGCGAATCTCCAGGGGAAGTAGCTGTGAGAGAAATTTTTGAAGAATCAGGTTATCAAACACGCCCCGTCAAGTTGCTGGCTGTTTACGACATCAATAAGCAAGGATATCCACCCCATCCCCACGGTATTTATAAACTGTTTTTTCAATGCGAAATTATTGGCGGTTCACCGAAATCAAGTATTGAAACTGAGGAAGTAAAGTTTTTTACTGAAAATAATATTCCTCAATTATCTACCACAAGGGTAACACCAGCACAAATTACCAGATTTTTTCAGCATTATTATAATCGGGATTTACCTACAGATTTTGATTAATTAATGTTTAACAAATTCCAGATAATTCAATAATCTCAAATCAAAAATTGCTTTATGCTTGACAAATCTTAAGAAAACACCATATATCTGAAACAAGGCACAATAGAGATATATGAGAGCATTCAATGCCTTTGTAAAATGAGTTACTGCCTTAATCCGAGTTGTCCGAATCCGCAAAATACCAATAGTGAAAAGTTTTGTTTGAGTTGTGGCTCTAAATTACTGCTCAAACAACGTTATCGTGCGATAAAACCTATTGGACAAGGTGGTTTTAGCAGAACTTTTTTAGCTAGAGATGAGGATAAACCGTCTTTTCCTAATTGTGTGATTAAACAGTTTTATCCGCAAGCTCAAGGTACGAGTACTTTACCTAAAGCGATTGAATTATTTAATCAGGAAGCGATGCGTTTGGATGAGTTGGGAAAACACCGACAAATTCCCGAACTTTTGGCATATTTTACTCAAGATGATCGACAGTATTTGGTGCAAGAATTTATTGATGGGTTGAATTTAGCTCAGGAGTTAAATCAAAATGGCGTTTACAACGAAACTCAAATTCAACAATTATTAAATGAATTGTTAAGAATTTTGCAATTTTGTCATCAAAAACAAGTTATTCACCGCGATATTAAACCCGAAAATATTATTCGTCGTCACAATCCTCCTCAGATGAGGGGACAAATTGTCTTAGTAGATTTTGGTGCTTCCAAAGTTGTTACTCAAACTTCTATACATCAAACGGGTACGAGTATTGGTACTCCTGAATATGTAGCACCAGAACAAATGAGAGGTAAAGCACTTTTTGCTAGCGATATTTACAGTTTGGCTGTTACTTGTATTCATTTATTAACAGCGCGATCGCCATTTGATTTGTACGATATTAATAATGATGTTTGGTTATGGAGAAATTATCTGAAAGTTAGCATTAATGACAATTTGGGCAGAATTTTGGATAAAATGTTGGCAACAACTCCGGCACGTCGTTATCAAACTGTGGATGATGTATTAACAGATTTGAATTCTTTACCTACTTTAATTTCACATACTGGAACTGTTACAAAACCAGTTCAAACATCATCTAATCCAATTCCATCTACGATGGTTTCAAGTTCTCCAAGTCAAATAGATCAGGAATTGGAAGAAATGAAAACTATCTTTATGAAAGGCAGTAAATCTAATCATAAATCTAATAATCCATCTAACAATCCATCTAATAATCCATCTAATAATAATAGTTCCAATCCACCTGCTCCAAGTACACAACAATCAGCAAATAATAGCAAAATAGATGATGAGTTAGAAGAATTGAGAGCAAAGTATCGGAATAATAACAATTTGTAGAAAATTAAGCATTCAACATTGAATATTTGAAATTAAACAAAGTTATTAATTATTAATTATTAATTATTAATTATTGATTATTTATTAATAAAAACTGCTAAGCTATCGCGCATCTAATTTATATTTTTCTAGCGGGAATGCCTACCCTCGAACAAACTGAAGGGATGCCAGCACTACAAGACTTGAATAAAATTTGAATATGCAAATTAAACGCTTTTTAGCTTATTAACTCCTCACTCCTAACTCCTAACTCCTAACTTTTATTTTTCAGTATTGTTTCCCTTATGACTTGATTTCAGTTAAGTTAGCATGAATAAATTAATTTATAATTGATTTAATACGCTAATCTGATGATACAAGCAAAACTTTTTTCTTTGGGTTTAGTAGTAGTGACGCTACTCGGTTGCAACCAATCTCCTATAGCCAGTCAAACCAGTAATCAAATAGAAACAGCAACTGCATCTCAACAACAAAATTCTATTGCAGAAAAATCAATCAATCAAATAGAAACACAAACTGCATCTCAACAACAAAAAACTTCTAAAATTGCAACTACAAAAAATAACAAGCAAACTAAATCGGGTAAACAAATTGGACAATTGATTGACTGCGATAACGATGGACAACAAGATGATGCACGTATGGATTACAATGATGATGGAATTCCCGACGAGTGCATTCTTGGTAATGAAGACTCACAAACGCAAATTGATCATAGTTCCTATGAAGCTGCAATTAATTCTTTGGAACAATTAACTAAAAATTGTCAAGAAAGTACAAAAACTCAGCAATATACCAACTATACTGTTTGTCAGATTAATGGTAAACCTGTAAAAGCCAGCGAATCTAATGCTGAAATCGGTGATGGTTTAGGGTTTTGGTTTGATAATGGTAAAGTTATCGCATTTCAAAGATTTCATACTGGGGAATTGTTCATTTTTGATCATGACGGTAATCTTAAATCAACATTTGCTGATAATCCAAATACTGGCAAAATAGAAAAGTTAGCAAAAATTCCTGATCAAGAACGTAAATTCCTTGATGAAATCCAGCAGAATGGTTATCAGGATATTTTTAAAGTTTTTAACCTTTAACTGATGATAATTTTATGAATAATTAAGAGTTTTTTGTAATAATTAATTTTCAATATAGCCTTGAATTTAACTTCAAGGCTCATTTTCTAAAAACAGATATCAGCGCTAACTAATGATTTGATAATTATTTGATAGTTATTTTATTAATTAAAATTATATGAGTAAACCCAAAACATCGTTTTTTCGCAAACTTCAACAGAATTGGTTTTTAAATACACCCCAAAGAGCGCTATTGTTAGCTTACGAAGCTGCTTGGAGAATTCGAGATATTGAAGAAAAACATTTTAATGGTAGAAAAATATCTCCCGAATCTGCCGAATATACTGCAAGCGTTCTATCTTATTGGCAATCTTTACTGGAAAAAAATCTGAAAATAATTAATTTGAGGTTAGCAGAGTTTCAGCAAAGTCGTTCTTTATTAAATATATCCGATCAAACATTTTTAGATAAATTAAAATTTATTGATGAAGTAACAGCAAAATATGCAATTAATCGAGAGTTTACTTCGCGAAGATTAACAGTTAATTCCAATTCCAAGCTTGAAAATACATCTGATTTAGATAAAATAGAAGCAAAAATTGCTCCTCGAAAAATCGGTTTATTTCCAGGTTCTATTACGAGAAGTTTACAAAAAATTGTTAGAGATTTATCTCCCCAAGCAGAAAAACAAATTATTCAGGATTTTCAATTTTCTAGT
>JBHJOU010000411.1:0-5384 GCA_050329355.1 Rivularia sp. (in: cyanobacteria) | reverse complement strand
GGTGAGATCGCTCATACTAGATGATAAATCCCTTATAGTCTGGGAACTGTTTATGTTGTCGCAAGAACTGAAAGCACAAATCTTCAAGTTGCCACCTAGCGATCGCCTTGCGCTGATCTCTGCCATCGTTGAATCCCTGCAAGATAATCCCATTAACCAACCTGAGCGCACTGATGCAATTCGACGGATGAGAGGCTTGTTAAAAACAGAGCAACCTGCACCAACCGATGAAGAAGTGGCAGCGATGCTCGAAGAGCGACGAGTTGAGAAGTCTCTTCAGTGAGAGTTTTAATTGATACTAATATCATTCTAGATTTTCTGCTACAACGAGAGCCTTTTTCCCAGGATGCAGAACTATTCAGGAGTTGTTGCAACAAATCAGGCAGCAAAATGGTGGTTAAGTTGCTTGGAAGGCAATAGTCTTGCAATTCACATTTTGGCAGTTTTTGACCCCTCTTCTCTAAAGTATTGTGAGAAATCTGGGCAAGATGTATGTCCTTCGGACACGCTTCGCGAACGCACTACGACGAAAAATCTCAGAAGTCGGGTTTTTACTCTTATGATTGGTAAGAACACAAAACAGTAATAAAAACCCGACTTCTTTCCTGACGAAAAATCTGAGAAGTCGGGTTTATTGAACCAGGAATATTATTTAACAATACTTTCATCCTCAACTAAAATTACAGGAATCAAACTGGATTCCAATACTGCTTGGGATAACAATGACTTCACCATTACTACGACGAGCAAAATCGGCAGCTTTTGTTAATACCTGAGTAGCCATAGCAGAGGTATCAACCGCAGCTAATATAATAATCCTACTAGCGATCGCCACCTTTGTGGGGTCTACTGTAGGAACTTTGATACGTCGAGCAATTTGTCCGATGAAAAAGCCGAGAAGTAGGATTAAGATAAAGCTTGTTAACAAGAGAATTGATAATTGGTAATTGGGGATTGGGAATAGTAGTAGGTTGGGTTAGATGCACCACAAGATTGAATTATAAATCAAATTTTATGGATAACCGAAATCTGTGTAGAGACGTTACAGTGTAACGTCTCAGAATCTAAATTCATACCCGGATTCTGCAACGTTAATCAATTAAACCAATTAATTGATATATTCCCAGTCGAGTCACGATCAGAATCTCGTAAAATTAATGTGGTCAAGTAGTAGGAATAAATTAAGCAGATTTTTTGATTTATATATAAGCGTTGTAAACAAGAAACCCGGTTTTTGAAAACCGGGTTTGAAATTCATAAATTATTTTTAAATGCATTACTGATTATTATCATATGCATTTTCATTTTGAGCTTGCTGATATTTTTGTTTAGCTTCATCAATCAAAGCTTGACAGCGTTTAATAGCAATTTCAGCAAATATATCAATCTTTTTTTGGCATTCTTCTAGTAATTCTTTTTTCTGCTGTTTGAGTTTATTAATACCTTCTTCGATTAATTTTTTGCGTTGCTCTAAACGCTTTTTCACTTCTGCTTCAATTCCTTGATAATTAAGTCCTATTTGCTCGAAGGGTTCTTCTGGATAATATAAATTTAATTGATTTTTTGCTTGATTAAAGGCTTCATCATATTTCTTTTCAGTCCATAATTTTACTGATTCTCGTTCAATTTCAATCTGAGAAATTCTTTCTTGATAATATTTACGTTCAAAGTCAGCATTTGCCATATCAATATTTTTATCAAGATTTTTGTAATTACCTCCAATATAGTTAATGCTGTTATCTATTACAGACTCATATTTATCCTTTTCATCTGGAGTGACTGGAAAAGGTGCGGCTGGACATTCAACCTGTAATTCCGGGAACATTAATATTTGTGGTTGTAGAGAAAGATTTGGTATTGGTTGTTTTTTATTTGCTTGTTCAAGAAACGCTGATTCATCATATTGTTGACGTATTTTCTCTATATGTTCAGTATATTTTTCCTGGAGTTGTTTGATTTGAGTTTGAATTTCGGTTTCTAAATCAGCATATTTTTGTTGTCTATTGCTGTATTCCTGTTCTAAAAAGCTAATTTGTGTTTTATGTTCTTCATATTGTTGCTGAAGCAATTCTAATCTATCTTTCTCTATTTGTAATGCTGATTTATTTTCTGGAGATACTTCAATTGTTGAATTTTCTAGCGTTTTTTTACGACTTTCATATTCATTCTTGAGATTGCTAATTTCTTGTTCAAAAACTTTTTTCAATTTTTCATATTCACTACGAAGATTCGTCAATTTTGTTGGTATATCTTTTAATTTGTCTTTTAGAGATTCTATTTGTTTTTTAGTGTCTTGTTTCAACTTTATTAATTCTTCATCACTAGTATGATTGGAATTTAGTTGAGTTTCCAAGTTTGAACTAATTTGCTGATATTTTTGAAGCCATTCAGATAATTCTGTTTTAAACTCTTCTTGTAGTTTTTGAAAATTCTCTATTTTTTGCTGTACATTATTGTCTTGTTGCTCTTGCTGATTATTATTTTTATTAGTCATTATAGTTCACCAAGATATTTTGCAAATTTTACTTGATTCGAGTCGGATACAAATAGATAAAAGTTAAGAAAAACATCTCATAATTTTTGTAATTCAGAAAGTGTATTTCTTTATTATTACACCCTGAAAAAAATCTCTATTTTGCATAGTAATTAGAAAGGGTAATATCAACTAATATGAGATAGTTTCTCACAAAAATGTTGTTGCTATGAAATTGTTAATTGATTAAATTTATTTCTCCTTTTCATTATTTGTATTGCGTTGAATAAAATCTTCATATGCTTGAATGTATTTTCTTTTTTCTTCTTTAATTCCGTATTCTTTTGCTTGATGTAATGCAAGAATTGATGTAACTACAATTGAACCTAATGCAAAAAAGGCTTGACCTCTTTCCTCTTCATCTTGAAATGCTAAAGATGCAAAAGATACAAACTCAATTATAAGAATTAGAGCAAATGGTATTCCCCATAATAATAATTCCTTACCAGCTACAGAATTTTTTTCAGTGTCTCTAAAAAGTCGTTTTTTTGCCTCATTCAAATCGTCATTTAAATTAACATTTTGATTACTCATCTTCTTTTTTTTCCTTTGTGTTGATGTTTGAATTTCCGAAGTTTTCAAGTTGTTTATTGTAGTCATTTTGTAGGAGCAAACCTGTAAATAAATTTTTACCAGTCCAGTCAGCTAAAAAACCTACTAATCCACCAAAAACCCAACCGATTCTAGTAGCTGCATCTTCATCATCATTACCAGTGATTTCTGCTACTTGTTTACCAACTGAACCAAAAGTCAAAATACTTGTAAGTACTACAATTACAATCCAAACTAGTTCAGGAATATTAGATTCTTCACTATTAACTTCTAGTTCTGTTTTACGAGATATAGCAAAATCAAGCTTTGCTTTTAATTCACGATCAACGGTATCTTTCTGAATAATTACTATTTTTTTTTCTAGTTCCTTAATTTGCTGTTCTTTCTCGTTTAACTTATCTTCTAAACGTTTAAGTCTTGCTTCAAAGTCAGAAAACTGGGGAAATTGAAGATACTCCATATTAGAATCATCAGATGTATTCATATGATATTAGCCTTCTTTTGTGGTGTGATTATTACTAATAATATCTAAATGCTAACTATTTTCTATTGATTTAAATAGTTGTTCTAAATCATCAAATAATGTTTGTAGCTCATTTATTTTATTTTGATAATCAGACATTTGCTTTTCATGTGTTTCTTTTAATTGATTTAGTTGTTGTTGATATATAGCTTCTTGTTTTTTTTGCTCTACTTCTATTTTTTTGAGTACATCTTGATATTTAGCTTCCTGTTTGTGTATTTCTGATTTTAATACATCAGATACTGAATTTTCCTGTTTTAACTTTAGTTCTAGTTCTTGAATTTGCTTTTGATATTCAGCTTTGTTGTGTTGTTGCTGTATTTCTAGCTGCTCCTTTTTTAGCTTATACTCACTATCTATATTTTGTTCTTGCAATCTTCTAAATTCTTGTATATACTCTTTTACTTCTGCTAGTATGTGATTGCGCTTATCTGCATCTAAGCGTTGGAGAATATCTGGATTATGGATAATCAGTTCTCTCCATTTTTGTCTACGCGCTTCAAATTTATCGTTTTTTTCTTTCATGAAATTTCCTCTAATTAATTACTTGATTTCGCTTGATTATTAACTATATTTTCTAATTAATAAATACTTATTGATCGACGTATTCGTGCTTTATTGACTACTCTTTTTGTACAAGACTTATGTTGTTCAAATGAACAAAAATCTATCCCTTCTTTTTTTAAAATTGATTGTAGTGTAGGACTAGTATCAAGACCAATCAATACAAGAGCAGCATTTTCTTTTTGGTTCATTTTTTTGATATCATTTATAATTTCCTGAGATATTGATATAGACCCGTTTGGTCCACGAATATCATCTGCATCTATCAGTACAGTAATGGCAACAGGATAATCAATTGGTTCATTTTGATTTTTTCGTTGAGATGTAATTTCGGTTTGAATTGTCTTAATAGCTTGATGTAAATCAGTACCTGGTTTACCAGTAAAATTAGGCGGTTTAGTTGTAGCTTGCGAACATTTATTTTTTATTTGACGCCTAGTATTTCTATCAATTTTTACAGCTTCAGTATGAGTTGTAATAGTAAATTTACCAGATATCAATATATCTCCACTTTTCAATAATTTAATACTATCTTTACAATGTTTAGTTACTAAATATTCATAGCTTTGATTATTACTAAATGTACGATTTAAAGCTGATTGAGAAATGTCAACTAAGTCAATTCTGATAATTTTCTGTACCGGATTAATCACCGGCTCAATAAAAATAAATCCACCAACTAATACCATTAGTCCAATTATTATTATGTTCGATACATTTCCTTCTTTAGATTTAGGCATAGTCGCTTGATTTTGAATCTTTTAATAATTGGAATAGTGTTATTTTTTTCAATCTAATGAATGATTTCTTTACCAATGTCGATCATAGTTATGACCGTAATTCTCACAGGTATAACTATTCCCTTCAAACTCACGACAATTACAATCCGTAGCGAAGCTGCATATCCTGATTACGGCTGTTCTCTTTGCTTTTGTTTGATTTTATTCTTCTTGCTTCTCAATAACGAGATATATTTAATTTTTTATCAGCACTAACTACCCTGAGACGCTCACATCTTTAACAACCTTTATTTACTGATAGTATAGACCGTACAATTAAAAAACAAAAGTTGATGTTGATACTTTTGATTAATGAAATAAACTCTAACATTTAGAGTATTTTTACTAAAAATAAAATTCATCAATTTTTCAAGTAATTTTAATCAGAAAAATATTCTCTATTTAGAAATTTATAAAACTGGTATATTTCCTT
>JBHJOU010000742.1:0-3711 GCA_050329355.1 Rivularia sp. (in: cyanobacteria) | reverse complement strand
TCGAGCAGATATTTCATAAAATAATATAGCAAATTTCAGTTGATTCCAATACACTAAAACCTCACCCCCTTCCCCTCTCCTGTCAGGAGGAGAGGGGTGCCCGGAGGGCGGGGTGAGGTAAAATTTGTATTCCACTCAAGTGAAAACCGCTATATCTTCTCTAGCGTCGCTTTTGTCTCTACTAAAATCCAAATCTTCCTCAACTAACGGAGACTCACGAAAAAACTCCGATATCTTCTTTTTTGACGCTATCATCTGACGATATTCTCTATAAGATAAAACTATTGCGACTTCAACACCCCTTCTAGTAATAACTTGCGCTCCTTCATTAATTGCTTTGTCTACAACTTCGCTAAATTTGTTCTTTGCTTCTTGTAACTGCCATTGTTTTTCCATGTTTTCTGTTTTTATCTAGCTAGTCTAGATGTTTACTTAGATCGTACCGCAATATTTGAAAGATTGGAACAGGCTCTACGAACAAAATGATACGATTACATGAGAAGAAAGGCGAACAAAGAAAAATCTTGTCCGCTTGTGATGAGCCGCACCTTCGGTGAATACCAAAAACATCTTACATGATTAACTAGTACTTATGTATTGCAACCCCAATATATAAGTTAATTATGGGCGATCGCCATCATGTAAATAAATTTAATTTATGGGTTTGTCGAGTAGGGTAATGGTGCGTTATGGCTTTGCTAATCTGTAGCCTCAATTATAATTACTTATGCCGTAACACACCCTACATTTAAAGTTAGAAGAAATTGGGTTGGTAATCTAGAATCAAAATAAAGTTGTTGAATACACGCAGGTATTATGAATAAATTTAAAATAACTTATATTAAGTTGTTTTCTCCTGGCGCTTAATTACTCATAAGATTAATGTTTAACAAATTTTTCAACCAAGAATATAAAAATAAGTTTTTCACAAAAATAGCCGCTTTAGGATTGCCAAGTCTAATTTTACTATTTGCGATCGCAATTACTGATGGTGAAACTGCTATTCTTACAGGTTTAACTTTTTTGGGTGGTTTTACGAAAATGTTGGGAGGAGTTACGTTTTTAATTATTATAGGATTATTTACTAATAATTATCTTCAATATAAACCAGAATCTCTTCCCAATAATTGTAACTCTCAACAAGATATGATAAAAGAAGTAATTGCAATATTAGAAAAAGTACCGGGAATAACTCCCGCACATCATAGAGATTTTAACAGTTCTAAAATAGTTATGCGACTTAGAAATGATGCAACTGTAAGAATTTGGAAAAATCCCTTTGAAGTTGACCATATATTTTTAGCAGATAAAGACGGAATGCTGCTTTACGGTGGATTCGTCGGATGGATTCACAGCAAAGGATTAGATACAGCGATTAATCAAATTCGACGCGATTATACGTAAAATGATGCTATTTATTTGAGCATCGGGTATAAAAATTAAATACATAGGACTTACGCAACTGGCATATTTTTCTTGTAGGGTGTGTGACGCTATGAATAAATTTGAAGGTAGCGATAAGACTTGTAGCGTCACGCACCAACCAACTTGCGGCTATTCCTGATACAAAGAAAGACTATAATAAATTTAAACTAAAATAAATATAGTTCAGCTATGCATTCAATTTATCGTATAAATACCAAAGAGTTAGACCGTAGCTTTATTGATGCCTTGAAAGTAAGTTACCCCGATAAAGAAATTGAGATTATTGTATACGAAGTTGACGAAACTGCTTACCTTTTATCTTCTGAAGCAAATAAAAAACATTTATTAAAGGCTGTAGAAAATGTTAAAAACAAATCTAATCTTGTGGAAGTAGATATAGAAAGCCTCGAATGAATAAAAGAATTGTATTTGAACCAGGTGCATTTGAGGATTTTAACGAATGGTCAAAATTAGATAAAAAGCTGTATAAAAAAATTGTTGAACTAATTAAAGATATTGATCGTTCTCCTTTTACTGGTTTAGGAAAGCCTGAACCATTAAAACATGAATTAGCTGGTTTTTGGTCAAGGAGAATTAATGAAGAACATCGTTTAATCTATACTATTAACGATACGGAGATAATTATTGCCGCGTGTAAATATCATTATGAATCATAAAAAATGAATATATAAGTTAATTTAACGCGATCGCCATAATGTAAATAAATTTAACTTATGGGTTTGTAGAGCAAGTTAATGGTGCGTTACGGCTTTGCTAATTTGTAGCCTCAATTATAATTACTTATGCCGTAACACACCCTACAATTATTAATGTCCCATTGTTCATTGATAATTGATACATGAAAAATCTTCTCCCAACCCTAGTGAAAATCGGTGGAATTACTTTCGGAGTAGTAATCTTCACGATAATTATCTTCTATTTCTGGGCTAGTTCTAATGGTTATCCCCGGAACAAGTATGCGGAAATTATAGATTACCCAGCTTCACCACCAAGTAATAAAGATGAATTTACGATTATTACTTATAATATTGGTTATCTTTCTGGATTAACTAATAATCAAGCCCTCAGTAGAGAAAAAAAGCTGTTTGATGATAATCTTAAAACTGTCGTTGAAGGACTCAAACCATTAAATGC
This sequence comes from Rivularia sp. (in: cyanobacteria), assembly GCA_050329355.1. Classification (GTDB taxonomy): domain Bacteria; phylum Cyanobacteriota; class Cyanobacteriia; order Cyanobacteriales; family Nostocaceae; genus Rivularia. Next base: position 1,131 of record JBHJOU010000742.1, on the reverse strand, counting down.
TGATTTTATCGGTATTCAAGAAATTGATTTAGAATCTAAACGTTCTTTTAACATTAATCAAGTTGATGAATTAGCAGAGCAACTTTCATTTAACCAAGCCGCAATAGCAATTAATTGGGATAAAAATTACGTTCCATTTCCTTACCTGCCATTTTCCGCTCACTTTGGCAGAATTTTATCAGGACAAGCTATATTAAGTCGTTATCCTATCACCAATAACAAACGTATTGTATTAGATAAAGTTGCTAGTAAACCTTTTTTCTACAACGCTCTTTACTTAGATAGAGTCGCACAAGTCAGCGAAATTAAAGTTAATAATCGTGCCGTTATTATCATCAACGTACATTTAGAAGCCTTCGACGCACCCACCCGTCGTAAACAAACCGAATATATCCAAAAACTGCTCTCGGAATATGTTGATAAATATCCGGTACTGTTAATCGGTGATTTTAATAGTACAGTTCCTCCCATACCCGAAAACCCCCAACCAACTGTTGACATTTTGTTAAAAACTGCTGCAATTAAATCCGCTTTGCCACCCGAAGCATTAAATAATCCCCAAATTGCTACCTTTCCTTCAGATAAACCCATTGTAAAATTCGATTACGTCTTCTATACTCCTAAAAATATAGAAGTAATAGAATGGCGAATTGTTGATCAAGTAAAACAAGCTTCTGACCATTTACCCGTGATGCTGAAGTTTCGATTTAAGGATTAGGAATAATAACATTTTTAAACGCAAAGGAACACAAAGGTTAACGCGGAGGAACGCAAAGTTTTTTTAAACTCACATGATTGAATAATTCCAATGTCTAATTTAAATAAGTTATTAAATATTAAAGATTCAAAGTTAGCTTGGTTACTGCGGTTAAAACTGTTGGGGCTACAAACTGAGTTGCAAGAAGCTTTGAAAACAGAACTTTATGACCCAGGAAGTGATATTTGTCAAGAACTTTTACAAGAATTAAATGTAATTTTAGAAGCTGAATATCAAGGTAATAATACTGAAGAAATTCCTTCTTGGGAAGATGTCTTAGAACCAATTTCAAATCAACTTGATAATAACCTGCAATTACAGCAAACTACTACCCAAGTTAAACTCAAACCAATTACCCAAACTTTACTTGCTCA
>JBHJOU010000416.1:0-4948 GCA_050329355.1 Rivularia sp. (in: cyanobacteria) | reverse complement strand
TGTTGCTAGCAATCAGTTACCAGTTACCAGTTATCAGTAAACAGTTGACAGTTGGGAATTGGTAATGGGTAATGGGTAATTGGGAATTGGGAATTAATATCCCTGATCTTCTCAACTTGTTAAATCTTCAATATAAATGCAATTTTCCACAATAACTTTAATTTGTCTCCTTGTCTCCCCATTCCCCCATATCTTGATCCAATCGCATCAATTTCCTAAATCTTCAATATAAATGTAGCCCCCTACAAAAACTTTAATTTATTAAATTTTTGATAAATTTTAGTATGATACTTCACAGTTACTATATGATTTTTGTTATTTTTCTGATGGAATTGTTAAAAAATTAGAGATAACACGAATCATTGTGCATCTAGAGGTTGGAGACGGATTGAAAATTTATTTTGAATTATCCGTACTTTTACTATATTTTTGTCGTCAGGCTGGGTATCCTAAAAACAAGCACAATCGAATAAAGTAAATATTTGGAATTAACTGGTAAATTATGAGAATATTGGTGACTGGCGGAGCTGGGTTTATTGGTTCTCATCTGATTGACAGATTGATGAATGATGGGCATGAAGTAATTTGTTTGGATAATTTCTACACGGGACACAAGCGAAATATCGTCAAATGGTTGAATCATCCGTATTTTGAACTGATTCGTCACGATATCACTGAACCAATTAGGTTGGAAGTAGCACAGATTTATCATTTGGCTTGTCCGGCTTCTCCGGTACATTATCAATACAATCCCGTAAAAACAGTTAAAACCAATGTCATGGGTACGCTGAATATGCTAGGTTTGGCTAAGCGTGTCAAAGCAAGAATTTTACTAGCTTCGACTAGTGAAGTTTATGGTGATCCGGAAGTTCATCCCCAAAGTGAAGATTATCGGGGTAATGTTAATCCCATTGGACTTCGTTCCTGTTACGACGAAGGTAAACGGATTGCTGAAACGCTGATGTTCGATTATCACCGACAAAATGATGTTGATATTCGCGTTGCTCGTATTTTTAATACCTACGGTCCTCGGATGTTTGAACATGATGGACGGGTAGTTAGCAATTTTATAGTTCAAGCTTTGCAAGGTATACCTCTAACCGTCTACGGAGATGGTTCGCAAACTCGTAGTTTTTGCTATGTTGACAACTTAGTAGATGGATTGATGCGTTTGATGAATGGAGAGCATATCGGTCCAATTAATTTGGGTAATCCCGATGAATACACCATTTTAGAATTAGCCCAAACCATTCAAAATATGGTTAATCCAGATGCAAAAATCAAATTTGAGCCATTACCTTCTGATGACCCCCGTCGTCGTCGTCCCGATATCACCAAAGCGAGGACTTTGTTAAATTGGGAACCTACCATTCCTCTTCAAGAAGGGTTAAAACAGACTATAGAAGATTTTCGGGAGCGGGTAACGGCTACTGAGAAGACGATTGTTAATAGTAGTGTTAAGTAAAAAAATACTTTTGCTCCAAATTTTTGTGGCTATAAACCATAGACTTCTTGACTATCGACTAGTAAACAAGGTGAGGAATTAGATAATATGCGAGTTTGCGTAATTGGTACTGGTTATGTTGGTTTGGTAACTGGGGCTTGTTTGGCTCACATCGGTCATGATGTAATTTGTATAGACAATAACGAAGAGAAAGTTAAGTTGATGAAGTCCGGGCAATCACCCATTTTTGAGCCGGGACTTTCGGAAATTATGCAAAATGCCATTAAAGCAGGGAAGATAGAGTTTTCTAGCGACTTAGCTGCGGGAGTTGCTCATGGAGAAATTTTATTTATTGCTGTAGGAACTCCACCTCTACCTACAGGTGAAAGTGATACCCGTTATGTAGAAGCAGTTGCAAAAGGTATCGGAACTCATTTAAACGGCGGTTATAAAGTTATCGTTAATAAATCCACAGTACCTATTGGTTCGGGAGATTGGGTACGGATGATTGTTCTCGATGGTATTGCTGAACGTCAAAAAGAATTGGTACCCGCAGGTGGAAACAAGAGTGAAGAGAAGTTACCTAATGGTGATTTTGATGTAATTAGTAATCCAGAGTTTTTACGGGAAGGTTCGGCTATTTACGATACTTTTAATCCCGACCGGATTGTTTTGGGTGGCAATTCTCAAAAAGCTATTTCGATGATGAAAGAACTGTATGCTCCAATTGTCGAGCGTCAGTATGCAGAAGATAAATCTTTGCCTCCAGTACCTGTACTCTCAACAGATTTATCTTCCGCTGAGATGGTTAAATATGCTGCAAATGCTTTCCTCGCAACCAAAATTAGCTTTATTAACGAAGTTGCTAACATTTGCGATCGCGTTGGTGCTGATGTAACTCAAGTTGCGAAAGGTATCGGTTTGGATTCCCGTATTGGTAGTAAGTTCTTGAATGCTGGTATCGGTTGGGGTGGTTCTTGTTTTCCCAAAGATGTATCCGCATTGGTTCATACTGCTGATGACTACGGTTACGAAGCACAACTACTCAAAGCTACTGTCAGCGTCAACGAACGTCAGCGTTTGATTGCATTAGAAAAACTCCAGCAAGCTTTAAAAATTCTTAAAGGTAAGACTGTAGGTTTACTTGGTTTAACTTTTAAACCGGATACTGATGATATGCGCGACGCTCCAGCACTCAACTTGATTGAGCAATTAAATCGATTGGGAGCAAAAGTTAAAGCATACGACCCAATTATCTCTCAATCTGGTATGCGTCACGGTCTTTCCGGTGTTCAAGTAGAAACCGATGCAGAAAGACTTGCTGATAGCTGTGATGCTTTGGTACTAGTTACCGAGTGGCAACAGTTTAATAATCTCGATTACGCTAAAATGGCGCAATTGATGAACAACCCTGTTATTATTGATGGTCGTAACTTCCTCGATCCTGAAGCAATCATTAGGGCTGGATTCCAATATATTGGTGTTGGTCGATAAATAGTTGTACGGATGTTAAATTTTAGTAAGTAGAACGGTACAGAAAAACCGAATGACCCCCCTTTACCAGGGGGGTTTTGCGTCAAAAAAATTAAGCCACTGTCACATCTTTACTTAAGTAAACATCCTGAATAGCGTGGAATAATTTAACACCTTCTGCGAAAGGTCTTTGAAAAGCCTTGCGTCCCGAAATTAACCCAGTTCCTCCAGCGCGTTTGTTCACGATGGCGGTACGTATTGCTTCTGCAAAGTCGTTTTCACCAGCTGCACCACCAGAATTGATTAATCCGGCACGTCCGCAGTAACAATTAAGTACTTGATAGCGAGTTAAATCGATGGGATGGTCTGTTGTTAATTCGGTATAAACTTTATCGTGGGTTTTACCGTAACTTTTGGCGATCGCTTTGGCGACTGCACCGTATCCGTTGTTATTTTCCGGTAGTTTTTGCTTGATAATGTCAGCCTCGATGGTAACACCCAAATGATTGGCTTGGGATGATAAATCAGCGGAGAGATGATAATCTTTATCCTGTTTGAAAGCATTATTACGCAGATAGCACCATAATATAGTCGCCATTCCCAACTCATGAGCGCGTTTAAAAGCTTTGCTAACTTCTTGAATTTGTCTGGTAGAGTTATCGGAGCCAAAGTATATTGTCGCACCGACAGCAGCAGCACCCAAGTTCCAAGCTTGTTCTACATCGCCGAACATAACTTGGTCATAGTTATTAGGAACACTCAATAATTCGTTGTGATTTATTTTTACAATAAAAGGAATTTTATGAGCATATTTACGGGAAACTATTGCCAAAACTCCCAAAGTTGAAGCGACAGCATTACATCCAGCTTCGATGGCTAGTTTGACGATATTTTCCGGATCGAAGTACATCGGGTTGGGAGCAAAGGAAGCACCCGCCGAATGTTCAATACCTTGGTCTACAGGTAAAATTGATAGATAACCTGTATTCGCAAGTCTTCCTGTGGAGTACATTGCTTGCAGATTACGCAATACTTGGGGGTTTCTGTCGCTCAGACTCCACACTCTATCAACAAAATCGCTTCCCGGTAGGTGCAGCATATTTTGAGGAACTTTTGCTTTATAGGTAAGTAAGTCTTTGGCTTCGTTACCTAACACAGATTCGATAAAATCGGGTACAGACTTGATGTTAGTCATGATATTTTATTTATTGAGTTACATCTTTGATGGTAGCTATGCTAAGGCGAATGAATGTATATCGAAAGTTTGACAATAACCATTTTTTTATTTTTTTAGTTCGTCCTATAAATACCTGCCTTGACAAAAATGCTCCTATTGCTCTAAAATTGTGGTTTTTAATGTCATCGGACGTGTCTAGACGGTTTCAGAATCCACAATCTTCTGCGCTTCAGGGTAGGTGAATACTTTTTGGCTGTCAACAACTTGTGCTACATTTCAACCCATCACGGGATTATTTTTATTTAATTGATTTAATATTTAATAGGGATTAGTAGTCCTTTGCATTAAATTTGACGGATTCGTTTTCTGCCAAACCTAGAGAGACGTTATGTATAACGTCTCTACAGCCCATCATAATTAATGAAATAGACTATTAGTTTGAATTGCAATAACTGGAAAAATATTAATGGTTATTTACGACATGGTTTCAATCCCTAATAGGGATTAGTTTAAATTGCAATAGAAGAATATCCGCCGGACATGGGGGTAATCCTGTGTTTCAATCCCTAATAGGGATTAGTTTAAATTGCAATGGTATAAATTATGACACACCCTAGCTTTAAATCAGTTTCAATCCCTAATAGGGATTAGTTTAAATTGCAATATCTGTAGTTAACGGAAAAAATATTTATTTAGATGTTTCAATCCCTAATAGGGATTAGTTTGAATTGCAATTAATCCTCCGGCAATATATCTTTAGCAATGACTAGGTTTCAATCCCTAATAGGGATTAGTTTGAATTGCAATCAGTTGATGCCAATGGTCAAATCGGGGCTATGAATGTTTCAATCCCT
>JBHJOU010000107.1:0-4411 GCA_050329355.1 Rivularia sp. (in: cyanobacteria) | reverse complement strand
TGCAAAGTGGTGCGCCCCTACACTATGATGACGGAAGGCGTTTAGCACTCTTTGAAGATTTTGCTTGACCTTGTGGTCAATTCCAGAAAAAATCTTTAATAGTGCTTGTTCTGCTTCTTGCAGAATTTCCAAGCTGTTCATTACTAAAACCGTTCTCAAAAAAAATAACTAAACTATGCGGAATTGTGGCGCTATTGGCGCTACGCTTTGCGTAATAACCACGTAAAAGCCCTTAATTCCTTAATTGGGGCATAACGGATGCGCTTTCTTAGGCTAAACAATTTTCAAACAGGTACCGCATGACAATTGCTACATCAACAACTAAAGGTCCATTAAATTGGCTCCACATCACATTTTTCGTTGGTTTACATTTTGGCATTTTACTTGCCCCATTTCCCGCTTTTTTTAATTTGAAAGCTATTGCCGTAGCTTTATTTTTGTATTGGGTGACTGGAGGCTTAGGCATTACTCTGGGATTTCACCGTCTGATCACTCATCGCAGTTTTCAAACTCCTAAATGGCTGGAGTATTTCTTAGCATTTTGTGGGACTCTTGCTTGTCAAGGAGGACCGATTGCATGGGTGGGAATGCATCGCATCCACCATTTACATTCCGATCAAGAGCTAGATCCTCATGATTCCAATAAAGGTTTTTTTTGGAGCCACATGGGTTGGATGTTTTACCATTCTCCAGGTTTTGCTGAGGTTCCCCGCTTTACAAAAGATATCAAAGATGACCCAGTTTACCAATTTTTAGAAAAGTATATGCTACCAATCCAGTTTGCTCTGGGTGGATTGCTATTACTTTTGGGTGGTTGGTCTTTTGTAGTTTGGGGTATTTTTGTTCGTCTTATTTTTGTATGGCACTGCACCTGGTTTGTCAATAGTGCAACTCATAAATTTGGCTATCAAACCTATGATGCAGGTGACCACTCTACAAACTGCTGGTGGGTAGCTTTATTAACCTATGGCGAAGGATGGCACAATAATCACCACGCTTTTCAATATTCAGCCCGTCACGGGTTGCAATGGTGGGAAATTGACCTTACCTGGATGACGATTCAATTACTGCAATTTTTAGGTTTGGCTACAAATGTCAAATTAGCACCTACGAAGCAGTAATGTATTTTGGATATTCTTTGGATGTTAAATTCATCCGTGGGAGTAATCCAAAATTGACAAAATTAAGTTAACCTTTATTTACCCCTGCTTACGCATTATTACTTAGAGTGGAAGCGGGGGTACCGCTTGTTTAGTTAAGAAAATAGAATTTTCTCTAAATACGTGGGGTTAATTACTTGATATAATCCGAATCGCGAATGTTACGAAACTTCGTAAAAACGGAGTTTTTATTTTAATTAAATCCATTCATGACAACATCAGCAATAAATACACACCACTCGCAACCTAAACAGCTTACTGACTCCGAACTCAAGCTGACAGACATCATCAAATCTCTGCCCTCAGAGTGTTTCGTCCAAGATGCTCGTAAAGCTTGGTTTAGTGCAATTAGCAGCGTTTTAGCCGTTATTGTCGGCTACTTTTTTTTGGCGATCGCGCCTTGGTATCTTTTACCCTTAGCATGGATATACACGGGTACTGCTGCTACAGGATTTTTTGTGATCGGACATGATTGCGCTCATCGTTCATTTGCTAAACGTATTTGGGTAAATGATTTAGTGGGACATTTATTTATGATGCCGTTAATTTACCCGTTTCACGGTTGGCGAATCAAGCACAATTATCACCACACTCACACGAATAAGCTAAAAGTAGATAATGCTTGGCAACCCGTAAGCACGGAACTTTACGAAAATAGTGGAGTAGCCTTAAAGTGGCTTTTTAAGAGATTTTTATACAACCGCTTATGGTGGATAGGCTCGATTGTACATTGGGGGCTGCATCATTTTAATTGGTCTGCATATCGCAAACAAGACCAACCTGCGATTAAGCTTTCTGTAGGTGTAGTAGTTATATTTGCCGCTGTATGCTTCCCTACGTTAATTGCGACAACTGGTATTTGGGGATTTATTAAGTTCTGGCTACTTCCCTGGATGGTATATCATTTCTGGATGAGTACCTTTACTTATATTCACCACACTGCTCCAAATATCCCTTTTATTGCAGCAGATAAATGGAATGCGGTTACAGCCCAGCTATCGGGTACAGTTCACTGTAATTATCCCCGTTGGGTAGAGTTTCTGTGTCACGATATCAACGTACACGTACCTCATCACATTTCTACCGCGATTCCTTCCTACAATTTGCGTCTTGCCTATCGTAGCTTACAAGAAAATTGGGGAAGTTATGTACGCGATGAATGTACTTTTTCTCTGTCTTTACTCAAGTATATTACCGACAGATGTCATTTATATACTCCAGAGAATGAATATATTTCCTTTAAAGAGTATTATGCTCGACGATCATAAGTTGTGATTTTTCTTAAATTCCAGATTTGTATGTTTAACCCCCTTGAAAATATCGGGGGTTATATATAGTAAATCATCGATTTTGCATTAGTTAAATGTGAAATAAAGCTAGTGAAATTTAATCAGTTATTAGTTACCAGTTATCAATTACCAGACATATTATGGTAGGGTAGATCGGACTCAATAATCAATAGATTATTAGGTGTCCAAGAAGAAAGCTTTGCGCTTAACTGTTAACTATTAACTGTTAAATTTTACTGACTTTAATTTACTCAACAGATACTCAAAAAATTCACTTTATATCCGGTAACGTAACAAGCGTGCAAACTTCTACAGTTAACCCAGAAAATAATCCTCAAATCTTATCATCAGAGGAAACAAGCCAACTACCCTTTACTCTCGGTGATTTAAAAGCAGCAATTCCAGCAGAATGTTTTCAACCTCAAGTAGGTAAATCTCTGTTTTTCTTTGCTCGTGACATCTTAATTATTGCTGGACTTTATGGCTTAGCTTACTACCTAGATTCATGGCTATTTTTTCCCATTTTCTGGGTAATACAAGGAACGATGTTCTGGGCTTTATTTGTAGTCGGACATGACTGCGGACATCAATCATTTTCTCGCTATAAATGGTTGAATGATTTAATCGGACATTTATCTCATACACCAATACTTGTTCCCTATCATGGATGGCGGATTAGTCATAGAACTCATCACAAAAATACTGGTAGTTTAGAAAATGATGAAAGTTGGTATCCACTATCGGAATCAGCTTACAATCAAATGGATTTAGTGGAAAAAATCGGTAGACATTACCTGTTTTTACTAGCTTATCCGGTATACTTATTTAAACGTTCTCCAGGTAAAACAGGTTCTCACTTTTTACCTGGTAGTCCGTTGTTTAAACCCTCAGAGAAATGGGATGTCATCACCAGTACAGTACTTTGGACTGCAATGGTGGGTTTACTAGCTTTCTTGACCTATGAATGGGGTTTCATGTGGTTAGTGAAATACTATGCTGGACCATACATTGTATTTGTAATTTGGTTGGATTTGGTGACATTTTTACATCATACCGAGGCAGATATTCCTTGGTATCGCGGTGACGAATGGACTTTTCTTAAAGGTGCTATTTCCAGTATTGACCGCGATTATGGTTTTATCAATCATATTCACCACGATATTGGTACTCATGTTGCTCACCACATTTTCTTAAATATTCCTCACTACAATTTGAAAAAAGCAACTGAGGCGATTAAACCAGTTTTGGGTGAATATTTCCACAAATCAGATGAGCCAATTTTAACTTCTCTGTGGAACTCTTTTAAAAAATGCCATTTTGTTCCAAATGAAGGTAAAAAGGTATATTACACTTCTCATTTGAAATAAATGTAGAAGTGATTTTGTAGAGACGTAGCAGTGCTACGTCTTTTTTATTATGGTTATAACGCGAAAAATTGAATCATCATAAACACCCTTGCGGGTAAACAGAGCATCCTTGTCCGTCCGAATTTCCATAACTTTAATTTGTATTGCATTCAACTGAAAACGGCTATATATCGAATTATTAGTTAACTATGGAAAATTCGCTAAATAATCAAGACGTAGCATTGCTACGTCTCTACATTATTGGCTTACAATAAACAATGTTTTTTTACAAAGCTTGGGAGACTACCGAATTTATTTGAGGAGCATTCCCCATTAGTTTTAACCAACTATAGTTAGCAACCAGTGCTTTTGTAAAAGTTGGATATACATTGTATTTTACATCGTATTCTTGACAAACCTGCGCCAATATTGGAGCTATTTTTGGATAATGAATGTGACAAATATGGGGGAATAAATGATGAACAACTTGATAATTTAGTCCACCGAGATACCAATTGAGAAAACTGTTTTTAGGAGCAAAATCAACTGTTGTTTTTACTTGAAAAATTGCCCATTCATCATCGATGACATTTCCTAAAGAATTTGGCTCGATAAA
>JBHJOU010000284.1:0-10380 GCA_050329355.1 Rivularia sp. (in: cyanobacteria) | reverse complement strand
TCTGATGCTAGAATTGCCATGGATCAGTGGAGTCAGCAATTATTAGATATAGCTCGCACGCAAGGTCAATCGGATATTATTCGTGGTATTGAAACAGCTAAATTGGTTCCCCAAGGTACGCAAGCTTACAATGCAGCGCAAGACCAAATCCGTACTTGGCGCGATTTTCTCAATCCTCCCCAACCAGAACCACAACTAATTGTACCAACAATTCCCGAACCCGAACCAGCAACTGGGAATACTTTGTAATTTGGGAATTGGGAATTGGTAATAGGTAGTTGGTAATAGGTAATTGGTAATTGGTAGAAAATATTTGTTCAAATCTTAATTGAAGCCCTCTTTTATGGAGGGTTTTTTGTTTATCCATAACAATAGCAACAACTGTTACTCTCTGCATAAGATGGGTAATTTATTTGTTGATTTGTTGTAATTGTTCAATCCTTTCTATTAGAAGGCGAACTTGATTGGGTTTATTGCGGAACCAATCCGTTGACCAAATTCGATGAATTTTCCAGCCTAATCTTTCGAGAACTTGTTGTCTTAAACGGTCTCGGTCTCTTGCAGTGGGTGAATTATGATAAGATGCACCATCGCACTCAATTCCTAACAAAAACTCACCCGGACGATTTTTATTAACTACTCCCAAATCAATTCGATAACCGGAGCATCCTACTTGGGTACGAATAATATATGCTTTTTCTGCTAATGTATGATAAACATCTTCTTCAAAGGGTGAGTCAAATTTAAGCTGATCAGTATAAAAATTCCCTTCAATTCTTTCACCACCACTAGCAGCATACTCTAAATAATCACGTAGTAATCTTATACCTTCGCTTTTAATACGTGTAGTATCTATGTCACCAGCGACAATAGAAGATACCAGAGTCAGCTTTCTTTTTGCTCGCGTTACAGCTACATTTAAGCGTCTTTCTCCACCTTTTTTTATTAGAGGACCAAAGTTAAGAGAAAACTTACCTTGAGAATCGCGAGCATAGCCAACACTAATTATAATTACATCCCTCTCATCCCCTTGAACGTTTTCCAGTGCTTTGAGAAAAAAATGAGGTGAGTTATCGCTGTAAAATGCTTCTAGATGGGGATAGTCTTTTCCTAAAATTTCTATTTGCTCCCCAATTGCATCAGCCTGAGCTTCACTAAAGGCAATAATACCAAGGGATTGTTCGGGGAATTTTTGAAAATGTTCTAATGTGAGTTGAGCAACTATTTCTGCTTCGCGTCGATTATCTCTACGTCCACCGCGATCGTAAATACCGTCGGGAACGTGTTTAAACCATACTCCCAAATCTGGATTCTGAACTGGGTTAGGGAAAGTAACTAATTGAGAATCATAGAAATGTTTATTAGAGAAAGCAATCAAACGCTCATCTTGACTACGATAGTGCCATTTTAATGTACGTCCAAACATAAAATTTGAACATTCATCTAAAACACTTTCATAACTTGCATCATCTTCATTGTCTGAATCTTCCTCGCTCTCCCCAGTTGAGAAGAATGAAGTGGGGGGTAATTGTTTGCGATCGCCAATTATAATAACTTGATCGGAACGAATTATTGAGGGGACAACATCTTCTGTACGAAGTTGAGATGCTTCATCAAAAATAAGGACATCAAAATGAACTACATCAGCATTAACATATTGACTGACTGAAAGCGGACTCATCATCCAGCAAGGTTTTAAAGCTTTGACCAGATTTGGAATTCCTCTTTGTTTATCGTTAAGTAATTTACGAATAGCTAAATGTTGTCTTTTTTTAGTTACTTCTTTTTTTAATCTTGATAGTTCAGCTTGAATAATCGAAGTTTTTTCTTGTTCTTCCCAACTTTGTAGGTGAAAATGTTTTAAACGTTCTTTAGCAACATCAAGTTGGCAACTATCAAGCTGAGAAAAATCTTGAATTTGTGTTTGATATACCTCAATATTAAAATTCTTTAACTCTGGGTTTTGAGCAAGGATAGCATCAAGACAAGTTTGGTAAATCCGCTTTTCTAAAGCTAAGAACCAAAATTTTGCTTCTATATTATTGTCACGTAAAGCATCTAAAAATTTATTAGTTCCTAAACTTTGCAGTTTTTCATAGGTTTCCTTGTAAGTTAGCCATTCTTGAAATTCAGATAATTCGGATTGAGCTAAATTAAGAAATTGTTCTATTTCTAAGAAAGGAATTTGATTTATAGGTAAATAAGAATCTGTAATATCACTTTCGTCAAAGTGTGAAAGCAAAAAATCTCGTCCCTTATTAAGATTGTTACGATTCGATTCAAAATCACGAACAAGTTGATTTATTTCACGTCGTAAAGACGATGAATTAATTATTTTTTGTACAGAGTCATGATTCAGTGAATAAGTCTGTAAGCCAAGCAACCAATTTAAAGCATCTTCAATTGGCTTTAACTCTGCTTCTTGAGAAATTTGTGGATTAAACAAAGAGCCAAAAACTTGACTGGGAAGATAATCTGATTGACTTAATTTATTTCGTAAAACAACAATGGGATTTGCTTTATTATCTCGCAAAGCATCTACGAATTGTTGAAGTCCTAAACTTTCTAACTGTTCGCGAATTTCTTGGAACTTTAACCATTCACGAAAATCTGGCAAGTCCGTTTTAGCTATATTAATAAATGCTATCAGTTCTGTAAATAAAATTTGATTTTCAGGATAATATTGCTCAACAATATCATCTTCATTAAAATATAAATTCAAAAACTCTATTCCTCGTTCAAAACTTTCAGAGAATAACTCAAGTCTATTAACTAAAGTAGATAGCTCATGCTGGAGAGAAGGAGAATTTATAATGCGCCGAATAGAATCATGCGGAAGGCAATAATTTTGTAAGGTAGTTAACCAACTTAAAGCTTGTTCAATTTTAATTAATTCTGATTCGCGAGAAAATTCTGGATTAAATAAAAGACCAAAAACTTGGCGAGCAGGATAGTTATTTTGAGATAGTTCATTCCGTACTGTTTGTACTTGAACAGCTTGGAATAAATCGTATTTTAATTGATTGAATGAAATCTGTCCTTCTTTAATGCGTATTTTCTTTAAACGTCTAATATCCTTTCTATATTGAGCATTAAAAATTCTAATTATCCAAAAGCGATTATATCTTTGAAATCTATTATTCAAAGCTGGTAATTCTGAAGAGAATAATTCAGAATGATATTTTTGTTTTAAAAAAGGCTCATTTTCTGATAAAAATTTAATATTTGTTTTTAAAGATGCAAAAGCATTTTCAGCATTCGCAGCATCTACTTCTATCAAATCTTCGGGCAAGTCAGATGGAGCTTGCAAGATATGTTTGAGAGCCACAATACTTACTTCGACATCTTCTAATTTTAATAATGGCTGATTTTTTAAAGTAAGTTGAAGCCTTTCGCTGTCAGCCTGTATCTGAGAAATAACTTGTTGGAAATTATCTATTTTTTGATTTAACTCCAACTCTAGGGTTTCCGAGCAAGACTGTAATTTGCTTGTTCTCCAAATAGTAGTTACTTCTCCCCTTAAAAATTGCACAAGTGAAGAAAGCTGTTCCAATAAATTTTGCCCTAACTGTGAAGGTTGCTTTCTCTCTATTTCTTTAACGTCTTGTTTCAAAATATCCAATGCTTCACGAGCAGTGGAAACATTTACTTTAGTCCAATTATCAGGTAATTTGTATGGTGCTGTTGCGATATGAACAAGTCCTGGATAATAAATATCCAAAGATTCTATATTCGATAAAGATTGAGTTTGTAGCTTTGCTTGAAGTTGTTTACCAAGATTTTGAGTATAATTAACTGCTTGCAGAAAATCTGATATTTTCTCACTTATTTCCAACTCAAGCTCATAAGAGTAACACTGAATGGAGCTTTTTGACCAAATAGTTGTTTTCTCTCCTTTAAAAAAAGCTAAAAACTTTGCTAGCTCACTCAATAAATCTTTCGCTTCATTCAATTTACTAAGATTCCACTGATTGAAATTAGAAAATATAACATTAATATTGGGAACCCCTTCATGTTCTTTTTGCAAAAGTTCACCAAATAGTTCAAATGGTGATTTATCTAACGGCTTTTGTTTGGAATGTAAACTTATTAGATATGCATTCAAAGACTGACGAGTAGTAACCAATCTGTCAAAGAAAAGATGGTGATTTTCTGCTTCAGATATTTGTGTTAAATAATCAATTGTTTTCGATAAATTGTTTACAAGCTCTCGTTTATCTGTAGTCCCACTATGATGTAAATTAAGACATACATGGTCTAAATCACACTCAGCCATACGTTTATAGACAACACTAAGTGCAGTTTCTTTTTCTGCAACTAGTAAAACAGATTTACCACTACCGATTAGTTCGGCAATCATATTTACAATAGTTTGACTTTTGCCGGTTCCAGGTGGTCCTTGAACAACAAAACTAGAACCAGATTTTGCAGCTTCAATGACAACTTGTTGGCTAGAATCAGCATCAAGTATTTGAAAGATTCTTTCCGGTTTAACTCGTGAATCTAAAGCTGATGCAGGGATGGGTTCTTGATAATTAGACTGATAATTATTTAAATCTCCACTAATTGCTTGCAAAATAGGATGATCAAATATTAAAGCTTCATTTTCAATAATATCTCGAACCATTGCAGCTTTGGCATAAGAGAATAATGATAGAAACACATTCTCTTTAATTTCCCATGTCTTATGCTCTACTACAGCTTCACGAACTAAAGCAATAATTTCGCTGTAATTTAATTCTTGGATTGTTTCTGCTCCCGGTAAATCAATCTCAAAATTTTGTTTCAACTTTTGTGTCAAAGCTGGATTTAAAACAAATTCCTCATCCAAGACAGATATTTTATATACATCTCGTCTCGGTTCCTTAATTAATTCTACAGGAACCAAAATTAGTGGTGAGAGTAAAGCCTCTTCTGGTTTATCTTTGTCATACCAAGTCAAAGTTCCTAATACTAGAAATAAACTATTTACTCCTCGTTCTTCAAATGAACGTCTTGCTTCACTGCGAATTTTTTTGAGCCGTTTTAATTGTTCGTTACCTGTTTGCTGGGTGATTATTTCTAAAGAATTTGCTCTTGCTGAGAATATTTTATTTTCTTTCAATAGAGTAATATCTTGATGCGCGCTATCAAGAATTTGAAACTTAAATGTTTTCTTTTCTTCTACCAGTTTCTGGAATAGAATATCTGACTGATCTGTCAAAATCTCCAGACTTCTGAGACTATCTTGCTTAAACTTGATTAAAGGATTTCGTCGCCCCAAATCAGCCAGTCCAGCTTTCCACTTGGCAATTTTTTGAGTTAATTTTTGTTGAAAATCTGAAGCAGGCTGTTGCATAATATTTTATGCCATCAATATACGTACAATTAACTATTATAGTTGTTTTTTATGTATATATTTTAGGTGAAATACAATGCAACTTTGCTTAGACTTGCTGTTTAGCTATTTTTCATGATAATCATCTGATGAGAAGAAACTAACTCTCAATCTGCCTTACCACCGTCAAAGCTGAATAACTTACCCCCGCAGTACCTTCACCGGGATGAGTAGAATCACCTACTAACCACAAATTCTTGATCGGTGTACGATTGGCAAAACCAAAGGGGCCAAAAGTCGGAATTCTTTGACCAATTCCACCAACGATTCCTTTATCTCTAGCTGTAAAATTATCAAAAGTACGCGGTGTCGCTGCTTCTACATGAATAATCGTTTCTGGTTTTAAGTAGAAGAATTTACCAAGATGAGATATAGTTTGTTGTGTAAAAGATTGCTTTAAATCTTCGTAATTATCCTGATTAAACCATCTATCTGCATCGACAAAAGAAGAAGCAATAATTGTTGCTTTCCCCACACTAGCACGACCATCACCAGGACGACTCACTGAAACAAATAAGGAATTATTTTCCCCAATCGGACCATTTGCATCGTAGAGAAACTGTAAATGGGGCGGACATTCGGGGGGAATTGCGCTTTGATCAACACCTAAATAAATTACAAAGGCACCTGATGCGGGAGGTAAGTTTTCAACTCGCTTTTTATAACCTCTGGGAGCTTTTTCTCCGAGCAACTGGACTAAATTTTGGACGGTGACATTAGCAACTACGTGGTCTGTGGATTCAGTCCAGGATTCTCCAGTTTTTTGGTTACGAATAACTACCGCGTTAACTCGATTATTCTCTACTTTGATCTGTTCTACCGTATGACGCATTAATAACTTACCATTGTCCCTTTCTAAAGATTCGACAAGGCGATCGCTCAATACCTGCATACTCCCTTCCAGATGGTACAATCCTTGCGGTTCCTGAGATACGCTCAATGCAGTAGCCGCATAAAGTAGTGCCGTTTCCTCTGC
Organism: Rivularia sp. (in: cyanobacteria); assembly: GCA_050329355.1. Lineage (GTDB taxonomy): Bacteria > Cyanobacteriota > Cyanobacteriia > Cyanobacteriales > Nostocaceae > Rivularia. Next base: position 4,027 of record JBHJOU010000284.1, on the reverse strand, counting down.
ATTTACCTGGGAATACAGCTTTAATTGCAAATCTAAAAACGTTCTTAAACGGTGATTATTTCCTTGTCCGGTAAAACGTAAAGCATCCCCAACAGTAAACAAAGTATAGGGAACCGTAATTAAAGTATCCGGACGCACGGCTGTGGTTAATTGTAGTAAATCCCACCAATTACGTGGTGGTAATACGGGGTCACGAGCTTGAAATTTCCAACTTGCTTTGAATAGAGTTGACAGCAAATTCCAAAAAGGTTCACTACCGGGGAACTGTTTTAAACGCTCTTCTTGCCATTTTTGCGGATTGCGCCAAACGTTAATAGGAGTAGTTTCTCCGGGTAAGTATACCGCACAAGCGGGGTCGCAAGGTGTAGCTGCGGGCAATTCTATTTCTAACTCAGAAAAAATCCGGTGATGAATTCCTCCCGGTTCCAAACCCGCTACCTGAGTTGCACCCACATCAAAAGTAAAACCTTTACGTTTGAAAGTCGATGCACAACCTCCCGGTACAAGTGCTTGATCGAAAATTAATACTTCGTAACCTCTACGTGCCAATAATGCCCCAGCGGTAAGTCCGCCAATTCCAGCACCGATAACGATTACACGGGATTTCCCCGAACCATTTGACATTGATGTTTAGTTTACATATTTTAATATTTATATTTATTATTTTATAGCTTTTGGAGATGTAATCAAGTGAAGACGTGATGTAATGCCTTATGACAGGCACGCTTTGCTAACGCTCTCTACATTCTTTTTCGGAGATGTCTATAGTCAGTCTGGGGCGGTTTTTTAATGGGTAATTTTTGCCGAGAAGAAAGTAATTTAGAACTTATTCCGGTAACAGAATATTTTCGATATTCAAATAAGTTCTAGTTATGATAAAGAAGTAAGCCGCTCTGATTCATAACTACAAATGTCCTCAACTCTGCTAGAATTTTCTCGTCTAAATGCCCCGAAGCTACGACACTTACCCAATGGTTTGACGATAGTAGCAGAGCAAATGCCAGTAGAAGCGGTTAACCTCAATTTATGGGTTAATGTGGGTTCTATTGCCGAAAGTGATGCGATTAATGGTATGGCTCACTTTTTAGAGCATATGATTTTTAAAGGAACTAAACGACTAGCAAGCGGAGAATTTGAACGTAGAATTGAAGAGCGCGGTGCCGTGATGAATGCTGCGACTAGCCAAGATTACACTCATTATTATGTAACTACTGCTCCTCAAGATTTTGCAAAACTTGCACCTCTGCAAATTGATGTAGTAATGAATGCTTGTATTCCCGATGATGCTTTTGAACGGGAACGTTTGGTAGTGTTGGAAGAAATCAGACGTAGTGAAGATAATCCCCAACGTCGTAATTTTGCCAGAGCTATGGAGACTGCTTTTGAAAAATTACCATATCGTCGTCCGGTGTTGGGACCTGAAGCGGTAATTTCTCAACTTAAAGTAGAGCAAATGCGTTGTTTTCACGCTCAAAATTATCAACCAAAGTCGATTACTGCTGTTGCTGTCGGTAATTTACCAGAAGAGGAATTGATTGATATTATCGCTGAGAGTTTTGCTAATGTTGAAAAACGAGATAATGGTAATATAGAAACTCAAGATATAACTTCTTTACTGCCAGAACTAGCATTTACAGAAATTGTTCGCAGAGAATATGTTGACGAAAGTCTCCAACAAGCAAGATTAATCATGATGTGGCGGGTTCCTGGGTTAATGCAGTTAAGTCAAACTTATGCACTAGATGTACTTTCCGCTATTTTAGGACACGGACGTACATCCAGATTATGGAATGATTTACGGGAAGAACGGGAACTGGTTAATTATATATCTGTAAGTAATATCACTAATCAGTTACAGGGAACTTTTTACATTGCAGCCCATTGTGAGGTAAAAAATTTAGCTGCTGTAGAACAAGCAATAATTGAACATATTCGCAAAATTCAAATAGAAATAGAAGAATCAGAAATCAGCCGAGTTCGCAAACGTGTAGCTAACAGGTTTATTTTTGCTAATGAAAGACCAAGTGATAGAGCTAATTTATATGGATATTATCAAACTTTAGTCGGTGATTTAGAACCAGCTTTTGATTTTCCTTCTCATATTCAAGCACAAGATGCAGATACTTTGATGCAAGCTGCAAAAACATATTTATCTACTGATGCTTATGGAGTGGTGATGATGAAACCGGGAGAAAATGATGTGGACTGAAATTGACAATCAAATTAGCCAAGCAACTGGTGAACAATTCCAAACTCAGCAGCGACGAAGTGTTTCTGGTGGATGCATCAATCAAGGTTATTCTCTAACTTATGGAGCAAAAACTTATTTTGTGAAGTTAAATCAAGCTTCTCAAATAGCAATGTTTGCAGCGGAAGCTTTGGGTTTACAACAAATGTACGATACTAATACTATCCGTGTTCCTCAACCTATTTGTTACGGGATTGCAGAAAATTCTTGCTATATCGTTTTAGAATGGTTGGAAATGGGTAATGGTAATAGCAAATCCTCCCAAGAAATGGGTCAGAAATTAGCCCGAATGCATCAAAAATCTCTCAGCGAGAAATTTGGCTGGAATATTAATAATACTATTGGTTCAACTCCACAAATTAATACTTGGACTGATGATTGGGTAGAGTTTTTTACTCAACATCGTTTGGGATATCAGTTTCAATTAGCTAAACGTCGGGGTGGTAGTTTTCCTCAAGCAGAGGAGTTGTTGTGTGCAATTCCAGAATTATTAACGGGACATAAAGTGCAGCCTTCCTTGGTTCACGGTGATTTGTGGGGAGGTAATGCTGGGTTTACAGTAGATGGGGAACCTGTAATTTTTGACCCCGCAACTTATTATGGCGATCGCGAAGTTGATATTGCCATGACGGAAGTTTTCGGAGGTTTTCCAGCAGCTTTTTATCAAGGTTATGAACAAGTGTTTCCGTTAGATGATGGCTATGAACGGCGAAAGACTTTGTATAATCTGTATCATATTTTGAATCATTTCAATTTATTTGGTGGTGGGTATGGTTCCCAAGCGAATGGGATGATTGAGCGGGTTTTGCGGGGATGAGTGGGAGGTTGCAGAATACAGATAGATGTAGAGACGCGATATATCCTAGATGTAGAGACGCGATATATCCTAGATGTAGAGACGCGATATATCCTAGATGTAGAGACGCGATATATCGCGTCTCTACAAATTGTGAATTAATCCTATTGTTCTACTTCCAAATCGTAGGCTTGACACAAGGATTTAAGGTTTTCTCGGAAGCGCGATCGCACTTGTTCTGGTGATACGATTACGCAGTCTTTGCCGTATCGAGTAATTTCACGGAAAAACCAGAATGTACCTGATATATTTCTGACAACTCTTTTTATTGGTGGTTCTCTTTCCAATTCGCTGACAAATATATCTTCTGTTTTGCGTTCGTAAGCAAAGGATAAACCACCTGAGATATGAAATTCTACAGCTATTCGTCCTAAATCATTTAACCAAGCTTTATTAATTGAAACCACCGCTGCTTCTTGTATTCTATCTAAACGTAATGTCCAATTATGGCGCAATCCTTCCACATCTTGATTACCTTCGGATTCTTCTGCTCGACACATTAAATACTGTCGCTTTTCTATAGGTACAACTTGAGCGTGTAAAACAGTGTAACTCCATAAACGGTCTGCTGCATCTCGGTAGGAAAGCCGAAACGGTTGCTGTCGATGAATCAAGTTATCTATTTGTTGTCTCCAAGCTGGTAAAGGATTATCAAGAAAGGTTTCGATTTCTTCACGAAAAGGAAGAGTTAATTCGCTTCTAGATTTTAATAACTGAGCTATTTGCTTTGCTTCATCGGTTTTACCAAAATCTATCAAGGCTTTACGGGCTGTTTCTAAAGCTTTGATGCGTTCGTTTGTCCAATTGTTGTTCGGAGCAATAATTAATTGACGACGCGCTATTGATTCTATCAGTTTTGAGATGTTAGGGCGATCGCCCCAGGTACACCCAAACTCTAGCGCTAGGGTTTCTAATTCGGCTTT
>JBHJOU010000409.1:0-2697 GCA_050329355.1 Rivularia sp. (in: cyanobacteria) | reverse complement strand
TATGAAAACTTTTGGTATTTACACCCTTGCCAACGACGTAGTATTTGATCAGCTAGTTGCACTCTTGAACAGTATTGAAGCTAATGTAGGCTGCGATATTCCTGTCTGTGTAATTCCTTTTGACAATCGTTTAAGTAGAGTTAAGCAAGAAATTGATTCGCGCCCTAACGTTACTTTATTTGAGGATCAGTCCTCAATAGACCGTTGGGAAGAGTTTGCTCGTCAGTTTGCGAACGTTCATCCAGAAGCCCAACAAACTCAGCAATTCCACCCCCGTTGGTATGCAGGAAAACTACATCGTAAGTTTGTAGCTTTTGACGGAATTTTCGAGCAGTTTGTCTTTTTTGATGCAGACAGTTTAGCGATGAAACCGCTTAAAGATGTTCAAGAAAAGTTACAGACTTATGATTTCGTTTTTGATGATTGGGAACATACTAAATCTCAAGCTAATGCAGCGTTAAATATTCCCTTAATTGCAGCCACTGGTATATTTACGCAAGCTGAAATACAGTCTAAGCTGCATTGCTCTAGCTTTTTTGGCTCGAAACGGGGAATTTTCAATGCTCAAGAGTTAGATATATTGCTCAAGCGGATAACTCAAGAGAATGAAGCTGATTGGGTAAACGGTCAAGCTTGGTGGGATGATGCTTTCTTGTTTAACTATATGACACTTAGATCCAATCGCTCACAGTTCAATTTTACCCTTAGCCCTAATGCTCAGGATAGATGTGGTAACTGTGCTAATGCAGATCCATTTGTTGTTATTGATAACGTTTTATTTAACAAAGAGGGGGTTAAACCTATTCATCGGATTCACTATATGGGTTATCCATCAATTGATTTCAGTAGATTGTCTCAAGGAGAAGATATTGATATTCCTTTTAAAGATATCTTTTTAAATTACCGTTTTCTTAAACAACCAGAACAAAAACCTTTACTTTTGAAAGCACCTAGTTTTCAAACTAAAGCAAATAGATGGTTTGGGAGGGTAACTAAGAAAATTAGTAAAATCGCAAATACCAAAGGAAAATTTACAACTTCTTTTCCTGTCTAGAGCGAAATAGCTTAAAACCTATTTTTTGGATGAGTCTAACAATATACAATAACCCAAAATCGGAATTACTCACTTTCCACCAGAAATTTGTTCACTCATCCAGCATCATCAATACTTTTGACAAAGGATAAAAAATTTCAACTTACTTGTTTCAAATTTCACGAGCTTTTTAGAGAAAAATAATAGTCAGATTATGCATTAGATATATTCTGATTTTAGTAATCAAGCAGTATAAATACTAGTTATACATAATTGTTACCGTAAGTAAAACAACGAATCTACTATTGCAATCGCGTTTTATATGTCCGTTATTCATAGTATATTCGTAATCTAAAAACTCCAGTTTTATTTAAATTTAAACAATAAGTTTTAAATATTTATCACGTACTAATATCTCGTATTTTGATTTACCTAAATCAGTACGAGATAGCTAAGTTGGGCGAATAATAAATTACAAGTGGAGTAAAAAAATCATACTTGTAATACTTAGTTTCTAGGTTTAATTCCGTAGAAAACGATAGTTTTTCACGTTTTTTGTCGGATATTAGATTTCGACTGATTTTCAATGTAAACAATAGTAATAAATCAATTAGAGGAAAAAAATGGCACAACAAAATGCAAATCTAAACACTACAAAAGCATTATTTATCATCAATCCTAGCGGCAATAATATCAATAATAGTACTTATGTTAATGGTAGTTTTGTCATTAAAAATAATTCAACCAACGGTGAAAAGATAAATAAAGTTACTATCGATTTGAGTACTAGTATTTTTCCAGATTTAGTATTCGACCCCGATGGTGTTGCTGGAGATCCGGTTGCTAAAGGTTTTACTCCTAATAGTCAAGGAGGAACCGGGCTAGTATCGGGTAATTTTATTAAACCTCGTGACGATGGTTATGATGCATTAGAAATATACTTTAATGATTTCAATCCAGGTGAAACATTTACTTTCTCTGCTGATGTAGATCCTACAAGTGTTAGGGGTTTACCTCAACCAGGTCCGCAAGATTCTGCAAGTGTGTCGGGATTGGAATTAACAGGATCAACAATTACGGTCGATTTTGATAATAATGCTACCTATACCGGACAAACTTACAGAATTCCCGGTAGTTTAGATGGCTCCCAAGCTGTAATCAAATCTAATTTACCTCCCAAACTTACAGTTGAAGTTTTAGGTCTGTCTTCTTTACCTACTGTAGTTTCAGAACTCAATCAAACAGTCAGAATTTCTGGTAATCCTGGGGAGCAAGTCGCATTACTGGTAGTTGAAGCAGGTTTATTTCTTGATGATTATGATGGTTTCAAAATTGACCCTTTTGAAGCTAATTCAGCTATAGGAGTCGAGGAAAACTTTACAACTATTGGTTTAAACGGTTTTGTTGATATTCCAATTACCCTCAAAAAATCTAAAAGTGAGGGAGGAATAAATCATATTGTCGCAGTCGCTAAAGATTCAGAAGGAAATACAGGTTTACTTTCTGATGTGCAAATAATACAAATTCAATCTGGTTCAACACCAACTCCAGAACCCGATCCAATACCAGACCCAACTCCAGATCCAACTCCAGACCCAACTCCAGACCCAAATCCTACACCAAACATTATTCGTATTAACGCTGGTGGAAACGCTTATACAGAT
>JBHJOU010000043.1:0-2820 GCA_050329355.1 Rivularia sp. (in: cyanobacteria) | reverse complement strand
AAAAAATGAGTGTAACTGTAATTGAAATAAAAATTATCGTTGGGGGTGAAGAGGCTACAACATATCGATTATCCAAAACTGAAGCTGATTATCAACTCTGGGGGTGCTTTTCTTGATTAATATCCTGGGATAAAGCTCTCGCTCGTTACCTTTAAAGCAAGCAAACTGCCGATTGCAGTTAAAATACTCTCTTATTAAATCGAATGTTAAAACATTCCTACCTAATTAAATTATTTATCCGACTGCCGTTACTGCATGGAAGCGGTGCATGAAATCCCAAGTAAACAAAAAGCCAAAAATATTGGTTGTCGATGATGAACCCGACAACCTAGACCTGCTATACCGTACCTTTTATCGCGAATATAAGGTGCTGCGAGCCAGTAGCGGTCCAGATGCATTAGAATTACTCGCAAAAGAAGGAGATATATCAGTAATTATCTCCGATCAGCGAATGCCAATGATGAGCGGTACAGAATTCTTGAGTTTGACGGCTACTCAGTATCCAGATATTATCCGAATTATTTTAACTGGCTACACTGATGTCGAAGACTTGGTGGAAGCGATAAATGCTGGTAAAGTATTTAAATATGTAACTAAGCCGTGGGAAGCGGAAGAACTCAAAGCTGTAGTACGCCAAGCTTTGGATACTCATAATGTTCTTAAAGCGCGTACTCATGAATTAACCCGGACATTACGTCAAGAATCGCTGCTCAACTCTGTAACTAATACGATTCGTAGCGCTTTAGATTATCGGCAAATTCTCCAAGCAATTGTAGATAATGTCGGGGATATGTTGTCCTTAGATGTATGTCTTTTACGTCCTTTCCAGAATGGACAGTTAGTTTTACAAGGTTTTATTTATCAAAAAAATCTTCAAGAAGAATTAGATAATTATGTAGAAGATAAAAAACAACTTGCATCCGAATTATTAGCTCATGCAGTATGGGAAACTCGCGAAGTTCAGGTAATTTATGATGCAACAGAAGACGAGCGCATTCAAAATGATACCAATTTTGGAGGCGATCGCATTCGGGTTTATCAACAGGCTAAAATATGTTCTAGCTTAATAGTACCGCTGATTTGTCAACAGGAATTGATTGCTGTTCTGGCACTGCATCAGTTTCAAGAATGTCGCGATTGGGAAGATTCGGAAGTAGAGTTAGTGGTAATGGTGGCAAATCAGGCTGCATTGGCTTTATCTCAAGCTCGTGCTTACGAACAGGTACACGCTCTTGCTCAACGAGAAGCATTAATTAATACAATTACCAGTGCGATTCGTTCTAGTTTAGACCCCCAAGAAATTTTTGCTGCTATTACTCAGCAACTGGGACAAGCTTTACAGGTGGATGGTTGTATTTTGTCTTTATGGACTGCTGATTCAGAATTTGTTGAATGTGTTGGCTTATACGATAGTTCTCAAGATTTACCGATTCAGCAATTACCCCAGTCTTTAGCACCAATTAAGGAAAATCAAATACTGCAAGAAATACTGCAAACTCAAGAGCCGGTAATCATTGCGGATATAAATCATTGTCCTTTTGATGTCAAAGGTTTTGATTTAGCTTTGAAAATGTCAACTCGCTCTTTAATGATAGTTCCATTACTTGCCGACGGGAAAATTATCGGTAGTATTACTTTGAGGCAAAGTAAAAAAGAACGCCATTGGCTCAAGTCAGAAATAGAGTTAGCTGCATCTGTAGCAGTTCAAGCAGCCCTTGCAGTTCAACAATCCCGACTATATCAAAAAACTCGACAGCAAGCCGAACGTTTACTGGAATTAGACAAACAAAAAACTGAATTTTTTCAAAATATTTCCCACGAATTCCGTACCCCGATAACTTTAATTCAAGGGCCGTTAGAATCAGCAGTAAACACGGGTAAAGGATTATCTTACGAACAAAGTATCATTGCTTTGCGAAATTCCAGACGTTTATTGCGGTTGGTTAATCAATTATTAGATTTACAACGTTTAGATGCCGGGAGGATGCAGCCAACTTTTCGTAAATGCGATTTAGTTGAATTTGTCAGTCAAATTGTCGAGTCATTTCGTCCATACTGCGAGAAAAAAGAATTGCATCTGGTTGCACAATTAGATGATTGTCCTGCGGTTTATTTAGATATGGAAAAATTCGATAAGGTAGTTTATAACCTGCTGTCGAATGCCATGAAATTTACCAACCAAAACGGTAGCATTACTGTGAGAGTACTGTCTGCGGGTTCGGATTGTGTTTTACAAGTAGAAGACACGGGAATTGGTATTGCTCAAGAACAAATTCCTTTCTTATTTGAACGTTTTCGTCAAGCAGAAGGTTCGGAAAACCGTTCCTATGAAGGTACAGGTTTAGGTTTAGCTTTGGTTAAAGAATTAGTAGAAGTTCATGGAGGTAAAGTAACAGTTGATTCGGTGTACGGAAGCGGGACAAATTTTACCATATCTCTTCCATCGGGAAGCACTCATTTAAATGCTCAGCAAGTGGTAGAAGAGGAGAGTCAACTTAATCTCAGTCGTGCTGCTGTAGAGTTAGCTGATTTAGAATTAATCGAATCAACCGATAGTTATACTCAAGATATTCCACAGGAGTTGTTGTTAGCAAATCTGGAAAATCAAAAATTAACAACAGGAAAAGGACAATTAGTTCTAGTTGTCGATGATAATCCAGATATGCGCGCTTATGTATCAAGCATTCTTCGTCAAGCAGGTTATCAAGTCAAAACAGCTAGAAATGGTGCAGAAGGTTGTAAAATAGCTAAGGAATCATTACCTCAGTTAATTATCACCGATTTGATGATGCCTGTAGTCACCGGATTAGAGATGATTCT
>JBHJOU010000811.1:0-7354 GCA_050329355.1 Rivularia sp. (in: cyanobacteria) | reverse complement strand
TTCTGTGAATCAAAATACTAAAAACAGCGCAAATAAACACTGGTATTGACAAAAAGACTTTTTTACTATCCATTTATTTACAAAAAATAATTGCTAGATAGCAGGATGCGTTATCGATGCTATTTATGCTTTGCTTTTGAGAAGATATAGATATTTTGGGGAAAAATTATGATTGTCGTTCATCACTTGAATAACTCACGTTCACAACGTATATTATGGCTGTTAGAAGAATTGGATATCGAGTACGAAATTAAGTATTACCAACGCGATGCAGAAACAATGCTCGCACCAGCAGCGTTACACGAAGTTCACCCCTTGGGAAAATCACCAGTAATTACAGATGCAGAGCTAACTATTGCCGAGTCAGGTGCAATTATTGAATACATTGTGAATCGTTACGGTAACGGTAAGTTAGTTCCAGCAGTCGAGACACCAGAACACTTGCGCTACACTTATTGGCTGCACTATGCTGAAGGTTCTGCAATGCCACCGTTACTTTTTAACTTGATTTTTAACCTCTTTGGAATCAAAGCGCGTAGCGCCATGGATGGATTTATCGCACCTCAGATTCAGCTGCACTTTGACTATATAGAAGACGAACTTGGTAAAAGTAGGTGGTTTGTGGGAGATGAATTCACTGCTGCCGATATTCAAATGAGCTTTCCTTTAGAATTGCTCGCAAATGTTCCGCAACAGGTTGAAAACCGACCTCATATTCAGGAATTTGTAGCTCGCATTCACGAACGATCTGCTTACAAAAGGGCACTTGAGCGGGGAGGTGAATACGATTTTGCCAGCAATATTAGTTGACAACCCCGTAGCCGATGATTGGCGGATAATTCCACCATCACCAAATTATTTTGCTTATTAATCCAAAATTGAACTACTCGAATACAGCCCATCCGTAAACTGTTGTGATATATCCTTAATTTTGGTGGCTCGGAAGTGATAAAGAAAATGTATTGTGTAAAAGAACGCAAATACAGAATACAAACATTAGCCGAGATTAAAAAAAAACCGTGATGGGAGCAGGATTACAGATTAATTGGGTTGTGGTGACTTATGCTTGCTTGCAATTTGTCGCTTGGGGGTTTCTCTCAATTTTGATTGCTGAGGTGGTTAGAGATAGCTATCACGCTGCTTGTCATCATGTTAAATGGCTTGGCAAATGGCACAATAAGCATCATATGGTATACAGACGGGATTTATCGATAATTTCTCTGGAAGCTTATCGGGATTCTCAGCTTTATCACGATATTGTTGAATCGATTTTGCTTTTAATTATAATTAGCGCGATCGCGATTGTTTTTCGTCCTTTAGGTTTATGGTTGGGTGTAGTTTATGCTGGAACTTTTCTTTATGGAGCATCTCTAAGATATATATTGGGTAAAGTTGAAACCGACTATACCCATAAACCGGGAGCGTTGGAGGTGATTCCTTCTGTGTGGTGGGTAAATCGTGCTTACCATTGGCGGCATCATTTTGATGATGTCAATGCTTATTATAGTGGTGTATTTCCAATAGTTGATAAAGTTTTGGGAACCGCACTTTCTTTCAAAGGTAAAACCGTTGCTTTAACCGGAGCTAGTGGTAGTTTGGGACAAGCAATCACCGCCGAACTACTAAAAAACAATGCTAAAGTTGTTGCATTGACAACTCATCCCGAAAAATTTGTCGAACAACCACGACTTACAGTAATACCTTGGCAATCGGGAAACGAAGAACAATTGCGATCGCGCTTAGAAAAGGTGGATATTTTAATTATTAACCACGGAATAAATGTCTACGGTAGTCGCACTTCGGAGGATATTGATAAATCTTTTGAAGTAAATACATTTTCAGCAGTTAGATTAATGGATGTATTTTTCTCAACTGTAACGGGTGCGGATGCGAAAGCAACCAAGGAAATTTGGATAAATACATCAGAAGCGGAAGTATCTCCGGCTTTAAGTCCACTGTACGAATTGAGCAAAAGAACATTAGGGAATATCATTACTTTAAAGCGGTTGCAGTCTCCTTGTACAATTCGTAAATTGATATTAGGACCATTCAAAAGTCAACTGAATCCTTATGGGGTAATGTCAGCACAACAAGTTGCTGCTGGGATTGTATTTTTGGCTCGTCGGGATTTTCGGAATATTATCGTTACCGTTAATCCTTTGACTTATATATTTTTCCCAATTAAAGAATTGAGTACCTGGTTGTACTATCGGATTTTCAGCGTTGCCAAATAGGAGGATGAATTTAACTGTAGAGATGTAAAAATTTACGTCTCTATAAAGTTTTTTCTGATTGATTCATATTCGCGTAATTCATCTTTTGTTGCTCAACAGAGAATAGGCAACTCTTAACAGGGAAATCTCCTATAGCGCTTGAGTAGAATACATTCAAATTGTGGGGTGGACATTGCTGTCCGCCCGATTTTTACCAATTTTATTTGTATTGCACCCAATTGAAAACCGCTATATTGCAACTGGTGCATTGCGGTGAAATCAATAGCACTAAAAAACCATCAGAAAATCTAGTTAAAATCTAAATGTAGTACGTAAAAGTCCTGCATAAATTGTGTCGTTGTCATCGTTATGTTCTGGATTCAGAATCATAATCAAACCGGGAGTAATAGAAATCCTGTCGTTGATTTGATGACGATACAATGCTTCCAAATGTAACGATGTACCTGAATCTTTACGGTCAGCAATATCATTATTTGTGGCTTTTGGTGGCATTCCAATAATAATCCCGCCCAAGTTACCTTTTTTACCAAGGTCAGGGAATGCGAATGTTGCAGCCCAATTCCAAACAGTTGCTTCTGCACCTTTATTTGTACCAGCTTTTGCTTCCGCTTCTGTCATTCCCACCCAACCAGAGATGTTAAATTTAGAACTAACTCGCACATTAGCAACTGCACCGTAAGAATTGCTCTGGGTAGGAACGTTATTAAAAGGTCTTCTCGCATTCACACTACCAGTACCACCTGTAAGATCAACTCCCGGTCCAGTACCTCCAGGAAAATAGGCATTTACATAAGTGAAACCTAAGCCGAGGTTTTTTGTGGGGGTGAAGGTTAACTGTCCCAAGATATTGCTGTTACCGTCAAATAATCCATTCTTTTCGTCGGGATTATTCGCGTTTCTAGCTCTGTATGCAGCAGTTAATTCCACGGATTTACCGAATTGATGGGAAACTCCCACACCTGGACCATCGACAATTCGATATAAAGGGCTATATCTACCAAATCGAGAAATCGCACCATTTGCACCACTTTGAAAGGATTGATTGAGTGTTGGAGCAATATTATCTGAACCATGTCCATTCGCAAGTAGCCAAACTCTGGTGTTATTTCCCAAAGGGAAACGATAGAACAGGTCATCAATTCGCACATCATTACCTTCATCACCATCGAATGATAGACGAGTCATGTTAGTACCCGTCACATTAGTATTGAATTGGGTGATGTTTCTTGCTTGTAATCTCACCCGAAGCAAGTCTTTTCCTGTAAAACTACTTTCAAAATTCAAACGGGCGCGATTGCTCAAAGTGATATTATCTGGTAAGTCTCTACCGCTACCATCAGCTCTTTCGTCTCCAAACAGACTCGCAGCCAGAAAGATTGCTTCACCTCTAAGTTTTGTAGTTGTAGAAAATTGCTCTGCTTCTACTTTTGCAGTACGTGTTTCCAAACCATCGACGCGATTTCTCAAGGTTGCGAGTTCTGTAGAAAACTCTTCTTGTAGTCTTCGCAGAGTATCTAAGTCTTCCTTGCTATTCAAATCAGCTGTAGCTGTGGCAATTAGTTCATTAACTCGATCTAAACAAGCATTCAATCCCGCTGCAAACTCATAACGGGTTAAAGCCCGATTCCCTCGAAAAGTTTGATTGGGATACCCAGCAATACAACCGTAGCGCTCAACTAATGATTGCAACGCTTGAAATGCCCAGTCAGTCGGCTGCACATCTGAAAGTTGGGAAACTGATGTAACTTGAGCCAGAGAGTTGCTTGTTGCTGAAGCATCGCTCTGTTGTACAGTTTCTTCAACCTGAGATTTACTATTCTCTACTTGGTTTTTAGTTACAAAAGTATCCGTCTCTTCTGTAGCGAAAGTCGGAACTGTCAACAATCCCCAAAGGATTGGAGCGCTGATTAGACAATATTCAAACCGCAACATTAGTTAATTTCTCCCCACACTATTTAGAAAATATTTCTATCTATTTTGATACGAATAAATACGCATCATCATTCAACCTTCTTCTTTGAGTGAAGAAGATTTATTTCAAACAACAAAGCCAGAAAATATCTAAGAAAAAGCTACTTAGACGTTCACCGATAGATTATCAATATCCGTTTAAAGTTGATTTAAACAGTATTTTTGTATACCTTTACCAACAAACTATATTGATAATAATTGTTAAATGTATAAATCTGCACCCCTATTTTGAATCATACTATAGGTATTGACCTTTAAAGTCAATAGTGATAAAAATATATGTCAATAGATAAGCTAAGTTTGATATAGTAAATATATTTTATGATTAATAAAAGTAGTGAAAATCTCCTCTAATCTAAACTCTAAACTAACTTTTTCAAATTAAATCAAGTTAATTGATTTAACAAAATCCTCAAAGTAGATACTGATGATGCTTAAAAAACAGTGATATATCAATCAAAATAAACAATTGTTCCAAAAAAAACTTAAGGTTATATTATATACTTGCTTTTGTCCGTGATTACCAATACAGTAAAAACATTGCGATTAATTCTTAACAAGGTTGGGGAGAAGTAAGTTGAAAAAAAATATCTTGGCGAAATTCTGTGCCGGTGCTTTAGCGGCTGTGATTGTCGGTACAGGGTTAGGAGTCAACGCTCAACAGTCAAAGACTCTGACTATTTACTCTGGTAGAGAAGAGAAACTAATTGGTCCATTGATTGAGAAAGCCAAAAAAGACTTAAAACTAAATATTCAAGTTCGTTATGGTGATACAGCCGAATTAGCGATCGCGCTGCTCGAAGAAGGTAATAATAGCCGTGCAGATATGTTCTTTGCTCAAGATGCGGGTGCTTTAGGTACCTTGCAACAACGAGGAAGAACCCTACCGATTCCCGCAGCAACACTCAATAAAGTCAATTCTCGCTACCGTTCTCCATCGGGTAATTGGATGGGAATCTCTGGTAGAGCGCGGGTAGTTAATTACAACACCAAATTAGTTAAACAGGGTGAATTACCCAAATCAATTTGGGAATTAACTCAACCAAAATGGCGAGGAAAAGTCGGTTGGGCTCCAACTAACGGTTCTTTCCAATCCTTTGTGACAGCAATGCGGAAACTGGAAGGAGACCAAAAAACTATCCAGTGGTTGCGAGCCATGAAAGCTAATGGTGTCAAAGACTACGGCAAAAATACCGCCATTCTGGAAGCGCTTGGTAGGGGTGAGATTCATCTAGGATTAGCAAATAACTATTACTTAGGTCGTTTCAAAAAAGCCAATGCTAATTTCCCCGTAGCAGCCCATTATACTCGTAGAGATGCGGGTTCAATGGTGAATATTGCTGGTGTGTCAGTTTTAAAAACCACCGATCAACGCAGGGATGTAGAGAAGTTGATTAATTATCTGCTGACAACTGACTCCCAAAACTACTTCGCTGAACAAACCACTGAATATCCCTTAGTCAGAGGAACAAAAGCACCCGCAGGACAAATTCCCCTGTTTCGTCTAACTCCTCCTAACTTAGATTTGAGTCAATTATCAGATTTACCTGGTACCTTAAGAGTTTTACAGCAAGCAGGAGTATTATAAATAATGAAAGCGGCTCGTCCTCCACTTTTTCTGATGCTCACAGCAGGAGTGGTGGCGATCGCCATCATCCTACCTTTTCTGTATTTGGTAATTCGGGCTGCAAGTATTGGTGGGGATGGGTTATGGAATTTAATTTCTAATCCCCGCTATCTGACGATTATGTTAAATAGTGCGGGGATGGCAGCAATTGTGACATTGTTGTCAGCTTTGATTGCCATACCCTTAGCATTTTTGACAGTGCGGACGAATTTACCAGGCAGACGCTTTTGGTTGGTGGCAACAACTTTACCCTTAGCGGTTCCTAGTTATGTGGGTAGTTTTGCGCTGATTGCCACCTTTGCCCCACGGGGTAGTTTGTTACAATTATTACTCGAACCTTTGGGAGTTGAGGAATTACCCTCGATTTATGGTTGGCCTGGGGTAATTTTATCATTGACCTTGTTTACCTATCCCTATATGCTGCTGAGTGTGCGTGCTGGTTTGCAAGGGATAGACCCATCTTTGGAAGAAGCCGGACGCAGTTTGGGATACAATAGTTTAGAAACCTTTCGGCGTGTGGTTTTACCCCAATTAAAACCATCCTTGGTAGCTGGGGGTTTGTTGGTAGCATTATATAGTTTGCGTGACTTTGGTACACCATCCTTGATGCAATTTGATGCTTTTACCAGGGCGATATTTATCCAGTATAAAACTAGTTTTGACCGTAATACCGCAGCGGCTCTATCTTTAATGTTAGTTGCCTTGGTAATGGCAATTTTGTGGGTAGAATATCGAGTCAGGAGTCGTGCAGCTTATTATACTCGCGGTTCTGCGTCGTTACGTCCTCCCAAAATTATCAAGTTGGGAATTTGGAAATGGGTAGCCTTTGCTTTTTGCTTGGTAATTACCTTATTTGGGGTAGCATTACCAGTGGGAGTAAGTATATTTTGGTTGGGAAGAGGAATTTTGAATAGTGATTATCAGATTCCCAACTTGTTCCCAGCGATTTTCAACTCAGTTTCCGCAGCGGGATTAGCGGGTTTGGTAACAACTATGTTTGCTCTGCCGATCGCAATTTTATCGGTGAGATTTCCCAGTAGAATTACGGCGATGATTGAGCGTTGTTCTTACATTGCTTTTGGTTTACCGGGGATTGTGGTAGCTTTAGCGGTGGTATTTTTTGGAGCAAATTATTTACCATTGCTATATCAAACTTTACCGATGTTGGTATTTGCTTATTTAGTATTATTTGTACCGCAATCAGTGGGAAGTATTCGGACTTCTTTACTCCAAGTTAGTCCCCGATTAGAAGAATCGGCTCGTAGTTTGGGGAGAACACCTTGGCAAACTTTGAGAGAAGTGACTATTCCTTTGGTGAGTCCAGGTTTAGTTAGTGGTGGAGTACTGGTATTTTTAACTGCAATTAAGGAACTACCAGCCACAATGATGTTAGCACCGATTGGGTTTAATACCTTAGCAGTAGAAATTTGGAAAGCCACAGAAAATGTCGATTTTGATGATGCAGCATCTGCTTCCTTAGCGATGTTATTTGTATCCATGATTTCGACATTTTTAGTATTAT
>JBHJOU010000005.1:0-4317 GCA_050329355.1 Rivularia sp. (in: cyanobacteria) | reverse complement strand
TTGGAGTGAATGGCTTTCTTTGGGTGGTATCAGCTTGGGTACCCCAGCAGCAGTTTCTTTACAAGAAAACTCCATTGATGTATTTATTCGAGGTTGCGATCATGCTATATACCGTAAATCTTGGAATGGTACATCTTGGAGCAATAATTGGGAAAGTTTGGGTGGTTTATGGTTATACTCTCCCACAGTAACTGCAAACACTAATACTATCAATATATTTACTGTTGGTACGGATAACGCAATATACCGTAAAACTTGCGATCGCGCTACTACAAGTGAATGGCAAAACCTTGGTGGAGCATCAATTTCGGCTCCTGCTGCTCTATCCTGGGGACAAAACCGTATCGATATCTTTGCGATTGGTGGTGATAACGCTTTATACCATAAATGGTTGAGTTAGTTTGAGGAGGTAGATGCCTCAAAAGAATAGATTCGAGCGAATTATCAATATCAATTGAATTACGGGGAGACGTTGCATTGCAACGTCTCTACATTATTATTTATATTAGGATTTAGCAACGCCGGCATATTTCAGTTGTAGGGTGCTGTGACACTTTGATTAATTGTCAACGTAGTAATAAGGTTTGTAGTGTCACGCACCACCCAAGTCTTGTGACAATTGCGGCTATTCCTGTATATGTGAAATTATTAATCCAAAATCAATCCAAAATCCAAAATCTAAAATCCAAAATCCTAATTAGTGTTACTCTAAATTGTCAAAGCTACATCTGAAGGCAATGACTTTAACTATTACACTTTCGAGTAACTCTATCAACAGCTTGGATTTGTCCCCTGCAACAGCGGTAATTGATCAAATCCTTGCTCATGATAATATTGCATCGAGCGAACAACAATTATGCTTTGATATTCAGTACGATTTAGAAGCAGGAGATCCACGGGAACTTTCAGAGATTCCCGAAGTGCGACTATGGTTTATCCGTTTGGATGCTAAATACCCGTGGCTACCATTTTTACTCGATTGGCAATCGGGAGAATTTGCCCGTTATGCTGCTTTATTGGTTCCACATCAGTTTAACTCCAAAGAAGGTATTCAATACAATCCGGAAGCTTTGGAAATTTTCATCATGCACAAAACCTTTGTCTTGAAAGATTGGCTCGAACAACAAAATATTCCCAGTCAATCCCGAATCAAGTCAATGGCTAAGTTGCTTGGTTATGACTTAGATGATGAGCTATTTCAAATGCTTTAATTCAATTGCAATTTCCCAGATACTGAGCGTAAGGTTAAGCTAGGGTAAACGTAGCACAAAGCCTACCCTCAAACAAAGTAAATCCTTACGCTCAGTGACTAAATGCAGTTACTGTTTACTGAATACGAGATATCAAACTTAATGCAGTATTAAAAGCATACTCAACAGCTTTGGATTTACTTGGCAAAGCTGATTGCCAAATGCGATAGTCGTTATATTCAACAATCGATTTAGCCATATCATCAATATAAATTTTATTTAAAATATCGTATTGGGCTGATTCAAAATCTTCTAACCTCTTGCCGTTTTGGATAACTTCCTCACCAGCTTTGATAAATTCATCTAAAATTATTTGCGTGTACCGTTTTCCTACACCTTCTGCAAAAATAGATGTCGATTTAAATGCTTTATATTCTTCCAATAGCATATCGGCTATTTTGATTCCAACTAATTTATTCCAACTCGACGGAATTTCAATATCTAAATAATCATGATCATTATATTTATATTGTAAATATTCATAAATATCTACAGCGGATTTCTCCAATTTTTTACCGGCAAATAATTCTTTTAAAGGTTGAATACTTGTACTAAAAGATGAGTCTGTAAATACACATTCTCCACCTTCGGGACATTCATACATCATATAAGTCCAAATCCCAGAGCTTGCTGTATCGGTACTTACAGATTGATAAAAAGTAATAGTTCCATCTTCTTCACTTTCAAAATATGCATGGGGCGTATCGGAAAATTGCCATAAAGGTATGTTCTGGCAAGAAAGCATGATTTTTCTATAAATACCTGTGAGATGGTGAGGTTGAGTCTCTACTTGGATATAACGTTTTTTAGTAACAACTAAACTATGTAACCGAATCGCCATTGTTTCTTTCCTCGTATTTACTTAATCATTTCAATGCGGTGATTTCACCCACTTAACAGCTAGATAGAAGTTCATGCAAAAAGAATTTATCGCTTTTCCTTCATTCGTACATCTTTCACAAGGAATAATGTTTGTATCATTTCATAAAGAATAATGTTTGTATCAATTGCCTTCTTTACATTCAAATATGTAAATTGATTTGCCATTGATTAATAACAATAAACTGTCTGAATCAACTCCTTAATAGATGTTGACCAATAAAGGTTACAAAACTTCAAACTAACTGTTAACTTCAAAAGCCAAAAGACTTTTAGTGATTCAATAAAAAAAAATGACAAACTAGTTTTGATAGTAGAGATACATTAAGTTAATTAAGTTTTCTCCACTATCACTAACTTTGACAACCAAGTCATCTGCTTGGTAGCGAGGTAATTACACTACTGCTGATAACTGTTGGCTTCTAGGCTCCCCGCGCGCCATTTTTTTTAACTTCTGATTTATCATTCCCCAAAATGAAATCGAACTAACATTCTGACCAAAAAAAAATCTATTTTTTTTCTCAACAGCGGATTAACTTAAGTAGCACGCGGTTTACAGCCGAGAAATAAATTCATCTCTTAAACACAACATTTTTTTATTCGTACTAAATTCTTTAATCAAATGTATTCTGTTTAACATTTAGGATTAATCTAAACCAAAGTTTTGTTTTTTAAGTAAACAAACTTAATCAACAGATAAACTTTGAACTAGGCTTTATAGCTTAATAGATACTTCGATTTTTTTGTTGAGGGGTTTAACCCCCTGAAAGTCTGTAATCATTCTCTGGCAAAGCATAAAGCTAATTTATGAAAAATTATATTTTATACATTTAGTCGTTTGATCCCGCTCATTTGATGATGATTAAACTGGTTATAAAAAGTTTAGTTACTTGAACTAATCGGTTTATCAAAAAGTATCTTTATTGTATTTTTAAATACAAAGATTTTTCCGATAGATATTTATTAAAACATAATTTTATAATTTTAAAACGTAAATTATTGTATCAACTTTAATGAATGATTAACCTCCCGATAACAAAAAATTAATTATGCTTTGGGTAGAATAACCTTTGCGAATAAACTCCGCGAAAAGACTTTATTCACAAATAAATAGTTGATTATTTTACTCTGATAATTTGTATTGTAAATCACAAAATTAATTAATTAATTAGTGCTTATTTGATAACAATAGAGAAGTCGGGTTTCTTCGAGAAACCCGACTTCTGTCCTTGTGTGTGAAAATAGATCAAAATAAAAAATCACACCAGGTATTTTTATTCATACCCGGTGTTGCAATAGTTATACGGAATTTACTTTCTTGGCTTTCCCAGAATCGGAAAATTCCTTAACCTTGCCAAATTTTGTCTAAAATGGTTACTGGTTGAATATCCCCGATGATGCCGGTATCTGATTTAATTGCAACAAATTTATCACTTTGAGGCAATGCTTTCATGGGTTCAGTTGAGCCGAATAAAGCAATAGTGTAAGTTTCTAAAAAGACAGCAAGTTGCATCGGCGCACTATCAGTACACAACATTAAATTAGCCCCGGCGATTGCCGCTGCTAGTTTACCAATATTATCAGGAAAAATTTCTTTAATATCTGGTATAGCTGCTTTGAGAGTACTGAGTAAATCTTGATTATCCAGTTGAGAAAAAACTACTACCGGCATATCTGGTTGCTTTTCTTTAAAATCTTGAATGACAGATAGCCATTGTTTGGCGGGATAGGAAGTATCAGTATTAACTGAACCATCGCAAACCAAAATATAGCCACTATCTTTAACTTCTAAACGCAATTGTTCGGAAGTTGCCCATTCAATATCTGGTTTTGGTACATTGATTGCTAGTTCGGGATAATGAGGATTAATCCCCAACCCTTGCAGCAAATCGTGGTACATATAAGCCCCATACTGCTGCGTGTTTTGGGGTACTACACGATTAAAAAATAAAGAACTATTTCCCTTAAAACCAACCCGCGTGTTGATACCAGTCAACCAAAGCATTAAACCAGTAAACCAGCTTTGGGATGGGGTAATCGCGATATCATATTCGCGATCGCGAATTGTACCAATTAAGTTACCCCAATCAGCCATACTATTACGATCTTTAAAATCAAAGGCTAGCACTTCGTCTACGGACTTACTTATTCGGTAAGTAGCCTTTGAGGA
The DNA here is from genome assembly GCA_050329355.1 of Rivularia sp. (in: cyanobacteria). GTDB lineage: Bacteria > Cyanobacteriota > Cyanobacteriia > Cyanobacteriales > Nostocaceae > Rivularia. Next base: position 18 of record JBHJOU010000005.1, on the reverse strand, counting down.
AGGTTCACACACCACATC
>JBHJOU010000371.1:0-5630 GCA_050329355.1 Rivularia sp. (in: cyanobacteria) | reverse complement strand
GTGGAGCAACTTTTCAAGACAGAGGACACTGAGGAAAGAGATGTCGAGGAGGAGAAGGTTTTAGAAGATGATCTGAGGGAGGATGATATTGCTATTATTGGTATGGCTTGTAAAATACCTGGTGCGAATAATTTGCAGGAATACTGGGATTTACTGAGTGAAGGACGTTCTGCTGTTCGTGATGTACCTGAAGATAGATGGTTTAATCAACATTATTTTTCGGAAAATAGTTCTCAATCCACACAAGTTTCTAAACGGGGCTGTTTTGTTGATAATCCCTTTGGTTTCGATCCCATGTATTTTGGTATTTCCCCTAAAGAAGCCGTCGCAATAGACCCCCAACAACGAGTATTCTTGCAATTAGCGATGCAAGCTTTGCAACAAGCGGGTTATGGTGGCAGATATCGGACTAAAAATATCGGGGTATTTGTTGGTTGTGGACAAAATACTTACATCGAACATTTTAGTAATTCTCAGTACTATGAAGCTTTAAGTCAACGTTTCGGTGATAGTACTTGGTTTGAGAAATTAAACAATGGCGATCGCCAAAATTTACTCGATACTCTTTTGACAGTGTTACAGCCAAGTGAAATCTTACCAGAATCTTCTGCTGGTAATGAAGTCAACGAACTTGCAGCTAGAGTTAGTCACTGTTTGGATTTAAAAGGTCCGAGTATGGCTGTTGTGACTGCTTGTTCTTCTTCCCTGGTAGCTTTGCACATCGCTTGTGAAAGTATCCGTCGTGGTGAAAGTCAAATGGCGATCGTTGGTGGGGTGAATTTCAATCTTAGCCCTAGTCCTTTTACTTTCCTCAGAAAAGCTCAAGCTCTTTCACCGACAGGAACTTGTTACCCTTTTGATAAACGTGCTAACGGTTTACTTTTAGGAGAAGGTGCGGGTGTCTTGATTGTCAAACCTTTGAAACAAGCTGTTTCTGACGGGGATAATATTCACGCTGTAATTAAGGGTTCCGCAATTAATAACGACGGACATTCCCAAGGTATCACTGCTCCTAATCCCAAAGGACAATCGGAAGCCATTCGTCAAGCATATCTCAACAGTGGTATAAACCCCGAAACTATTTCTTATATCGAAACTCACGGTACGGGTACACTTTTAGGAGACCCGATAGAAGTCGAAGGTATGACTAAGGCGTTCAGTAGTTTTACTGATAAAAAAGGTTTCTGTGGCATCGGTTCAGTTAAATCCTCTATCGGTCATTTACTTTCCGCTTCTGGAATTGTGAGCTTAATAAAAGTAGTACTTGCTATGCAGCATGGTAAGATACCCCAAACCTTGGGCTTTAGCGAACCCAATCCTCATATTAACTTTGATAACACCCCATTTTATGTGGTCGGTGACGCTAGCAAACAATGGGTGAGAAATGGAAATCCGATGCGTGCGGGAATCAACGGATTTGGATTTGGTGGTACTAATTGTCATGTCATCTTGGAAGAATCTCCTTTAACTACAACATCGGTTGTTAAACCAGAGGAAAAAACTGATTCTCCTCAACTCTTACTATTAACCGCTCGCAATCAAGTAGCATTACAAAAAGTAGCAGCACAATTGGTTATTCATATCAGGAATCATCCAGAACAAAGCATTACCCAAATATGCTTTACTCAAAATAATGCCCAAAAAGAACAACCATTCAAAGTAGGATTATTGATTCACAATCGCCAAAATCTGCTCGATAACCTCGATGCTATTGCCAATAATCAAACAACATCCGATATCTATACAGGCAAAGCCAATCCCCAACGCAAAACCCCCATACATTTAATCTTTGATGAAAATATTTCCATAACTTCCCAAGAAGTAGAAATATTAAGAACAAACTTTGGGGAATTTAACCGAGCTTGTAACGATTGTGAACAATATTGGGGTTGTGAAATATCAAATTTAAGTACTAAAGCATATATGTTTGTAGTGCAGTATGCTTGGGGGCGGTGGTTGCAATCTTTAGAGCTTCAACCTACTATTTTATTAGCAGAAAAAACGGGTATAATTGTTGGAGCTTGTTTAACTGGAATACTAACATTAGAACAAGCAATCAAGCTGTTAGATTCGCAAATAAAACCATCTATTACCCCACAACAATTAACATCAACTTGGACTTGTCCATTAGTTACACCCGAAGGAATCTTTAGACAGCAGCAACAAATTTCTGTCACCCAATTACTCAACTGCATAGAAAATGCTCGCTCTTTGAATGTAGAAAACTTTCAACAGATAATTGCTAAACAAGAAGTTTATTTGCACTTAGGTAATAACTTATCCCTACAACAGCAAATCACTTCTCTAGATGCTAACGGAACTTGGATAAATCCTGATAAACAGCAATCAATTACAAACAGTTTGTTCACAACTCTAGCAAAAATGTATGTAGCAGGAGTCCAATTTAACAGTAAAAAATTATTCCCTGAAAACTTGCGTAAAGTAGTATTACCCACCTATCCCTTCCAGGAGAAAGACTACAGAGTAGAAGTAGTAACAGCTCAAATCGAGCAACAAATAACTGCAACACTATTACCAATCGAAAAACTACCCACACTTTCACCACAACAACGTAATTCCAGTCGTGCGAAATTAACAGAAGATTTCAATCCTCAACCAAACAACAGCAAACTTTTACCAATCGGAAAACCAACCCCACTTTCAGCAGAACAACGTCAACAAACTTATTTAGCGTTATCTGAAGAATTGGAAAAAATTGGTAAATAACCTTTGTAGGGTGCGTTACTAGGGTGTTGACTTTGGGTGTTTTTCTGGGGTAAAAGTTCATGCTAAATATTTAGTGACTTATTTGGTAAAAGCCTATGCTACATTGACTTTGAGTTTCTCTGGACACAAAAGTTGCATGAACTAAAAAACGGGAATTTTTATCAAAGTCAACACCCTAGTGCGTTACGCTATCGCTAACGCACCAAATCTCGAATTATTTTTTTTAACGCAGAGGAGCGCAAAGGTACAGCCTCGGAACGCAGAGCTTTTTGATTCCACACAGTTTTTTTTCATCAGTAAACTTCAAAGTAAACCAATCAAAAAATCTCAACAAATTATCATGAATACCAACACATTACAACAACAAATATTTTCCGTAATTGCTCAAATTACTGGACATGATGTAGAAGAACTAGAACCAGATATGTATTTAGAAGGGGATTTGGGATTAGATTCTATCAAAATTATGGAATTTCTCAACGGATTAATTCAAATCATCCCCGAAGAGCAACAACCATTATTTATGGAAGAGTTGCCATTACAAAAATTAATTCAATTGCAAACATTAGGAGAAGTTGTCACCGCTACTGAGAATTGTTTATCCTCTCAACAAGATAACTCCCAAGAAATTACCACTCAAGAACAAGCAGAAACAGAAAAAGTTGAAATTATCCATGGTCAATATTTTCACTTATTAGGTCATTGGGTTGTAAACTCCATCAGCCTATTTTCTACTCTACGTCTGCGGGGAAACTTTGATAATAACATTGCTTGGCAAACCTGGAAAGACTTATTATATCGTCATCCCATGTTGCGCTCTCGCTTTATTATCCCTCTTAATGCAACTCGATTCAAAGACTACGAAATCGAAGTCCTGAATAATTCCAATCCCCCAGAAATTCCCGTTACCGATATCAGACATTTAGATAGCGAAACTCAAGAACAAACTATTAACGAAGAACTACATCGCTGTTTAAACTATGAATGGCAAATCACTCAATTTCCCCTACACCAATTCTTTGTTTTTCGTCTCCAAGATTCCCTTTACCAACTCATTTTAGCCAACGAACATTTAATTTCTGATGCTTTGGGATGTCATACAATACTGCGGGAATTTATGGAGATTTATCACGCTCATGTTAACAACGAACAACCAAACTTACCCCCAGCTACAACCGTTGCAGAATATCAGCAAATGGTACAATCCATTAATGCTTGGCAAGATACGGAATCAGAAAAAGCCCTTGTAGAATACACCAACCGTCAAGGTACGGATTCTTACTTATGGAATCCTGCAAATAAAAAGATTACATCCGGTTGCCCCGTATTTCACAACCGTCGCTATGCTCTGAGCCATGCTACCACTGCCGCACTGATTTCTCAAACCCGTGAATGGCGATTACCCATAAACTCCTTGCTCCTAGCCGCTTTAGTGAGAACGATCGCTAAACTAGAACAATCCGATAACAAATCAATTCTTCTACAAGTACCCACCAGCGGTAGATTTTATCCCGAAGCAGATGCTACAAATGTCGTCGGTAGTTTTGCTCAAAACTTATCCATCGATATTGAATTACCATCAGCCACCGAAAACTGGGAAACTTTATTAAATCAAATTCATCAAAAAGTACAGCAGGGAATCGCTAATAATCGCGATCGCACTCAAACCCGTCAAATGGGAATAGCTTTCCGAGATAATATCGTTTTAGAAAATGGTAAAATACCAACTCGGATGTTACCGATGTATCGTCAGGTATTAAAATCTAATTTGTACTGTCCCTTTACCGGACAAACTCAAATTAAAAAGCAATATGGAAATTTAGAAGTCATCGATTATCGCGCTGGTGGAATCAACGCTCCCGGAACCATCGATATTTTACAGGAAATCTTCGACGATTGTTTGCAACTCCAAGCTAGTTACGACAGCGATTTCTTCCCTTTGGCGGTTGTAGATCAACTCATGGAAGAATACCGAGATCAAATCGAAGCATTGATTGCACTCAAAACTCCATCACAACAGTTAAGCAAGCAACTAACACAAACATCAACAGATGGTGATGTTAAATCGACACTCCAAGAAATAGTAGCCCAAGTTAGCCATAATTCCATCAATGAGTGCGATATGGATAAAGATATGGAATCGGAATTGGGTGTTGATTCCTTAGAAAATATCCGTATTATTACTAAGCTAGAAAAAAAATTAGGTAAAGTTAACCGTCAAGCTTTACTTAACTGTAGAACTCTCAGAGAAATGGCTGTGGTTCTGAGCAATCGACAATCTCTATTGTCAATAGTGGTAAGGAAATTAAAACCCTGAAAGGGCATACAGAGGGTGTTAATAGCGTCAGCTTTAGTCCCAGTGGCAAAACCCTTGCTTCTGCATCAATCGACAAAACGGTTAAACTTTGGGATATCAACAGTGGTATGCAAATTAAAACCCTGAAAGGGCATACAAACGTTGTTACTAGTGTCAGTTTTAGCTCCGATGGTAAAACTCTTGCTTCTGCATCAATCGACAAAACGATAATTTTGTGGAATCTCGATTTAGATGACTTGCTAGTACGAGGATGCAAATTAATACAAAACTACCAAAACTACCTGGAAAATAACCCCGATGTCAGCGCAGAAGATAGACATTTGTGTGACGACATCAAACGTTGAAGGTAAATAAAGATGTTAATTCAATTAAAATAAATACAAGCTTGATGTAATAAACAAATACGCTTAAAAATTGAAAATAAAATTCATGTATATTTATAGCAAATGGTTTTTAGATAAATGCACGTCATCAGTTTTAAGGCTTTAAGAGAATATACAGAAATTCATGCAGATAGCCGGGAAGCACTCATATATTGGTATAAAACTGCTAGCAAAGCCAAGTGGTCAAATTTAGTTGAAGTGCA
>JBHJOU010000059.1:0-4722 GCA_050329355.1 Rivularia sp. (in: cyanobacteria) | reverse complement strand
CCTGCCACTACAGATTGATCTAATAAACCTGTTTTAATAGCGCGACGGCGATTTTTAAGTTTGTTAGCAAGATACTCTACAGTGAATTCCTTTGAAAAAGGATCTGCTGCAAGTTTTGCTAATCCAGTAATAATACTTTGTGTTTCTACCTTTGGAGGAACCCACCACATCTGACCAAAAGTACGTTGATCGACGAAGCGCAATTCCCATTCCTCACCAAAGAACAACCTCACCCGTGTATGTTTGTGCAAAGGTTCATCTCGTTGCAACCACAACAATTGTCCAGTCATTCGTAAATGAACACCCAGGGAGGAGGGGGAGAGGGAGAGGGGGAGAGATTTTTCTTCCTTGTCTCCTTGTCCCCTTGTCTCCTTGTCTCCTTGTCCCCTTGTCCCCTCGTCTCCTTGTCTCCTTGTCTCCTTGTCCTCTTCTAACATGGAAGTAAGTTCTGCAATCAGATACTTACCGCGACGATGCCAAGATATTATTTCTCTTTCTTTAATACCATTGAGAAATTCCTCAGCAGAAAACGGGTAGGCAATAGTGCGATCAAGTAACACATCACCTCCCGTAATTTTGCGTTTCAGGGTTAATTGATTTAAACCCCGCCGTACTGTTTCAACTTCTGGTAATTCTGGCACAACCTAACGTGATTCGGTTCCTTGATTTGGAGTACCTTCTTTCTGAACGTTAGCTTCAGCAGATTCTGGCTGAGCGGTTGTCTTACCAGTAGGTTGCGTACCTTGTCCAGTTTTACGGATACCTGGCTCTATCGGTGTTTGCTTGCCACCAGAAGCTGTAGGAGTGGATTTTTTGTCCTTAGCTTTGGGTGTTCCAATTTCAACTAACTCATCTTCTGCAAAGTTATTGGTGTTGATACCGGAGTAATTAACTTTATCAAAGCGGACAATTACTGGATATATAATGCCGCTTTTATCAACAGTAGCCACGGTTCCTACATCTTGATACCAGTAGGATTCCCGGCGGAGAACACGTACTTTAGAACCACGTTGAACCATAATCGAATATCCCTCTTTAATTGTAAGACTGCTTTTCATGCAGGGCTGATTGATTTCACTTTACAACTTGAAGGTCTCCGCAAGAGGGTTTGTTAAGTTATTTGTCTAGAAAATATGGAGAAAGTTAGTTGACAGTTGACAGTTGACAGTTGACAGTTGTTTATTACCAATCTTTAACCTATAACCTTTAACCTTTAACCTATTCACAAATGCAGTGTCTCACCCCCTTGACAAAGTACTATTTATGAACTAAGTTTTTCGCGAGTAGTAATGAATAAATATTTCAGGAATATTTCAGAAATATTTCATGATTTGGTCAATACAAAAACACTTCCCTTGTTACCTCTGCCGATACGCAAATCGTGATCTAGGTAAGTAATGTCTAACCATCCCTGTTGTTCGTTGCTTGTAATCGAAAAATCAATTGGAAAAAATTTCTTTCCCGATTCAATGGCTTCGATAAAACTTCCTGGATATTTGTAGTTTAGTAAACGTTGTAAACCGATTATTGAACGTTCAAACTTTACTTGAACTCGATTCCGGGAAACTGTTTCAAATTTTGCAACGGCGCAAACTAAGCCTTCAAGAAATGGTAGACCATTTATTTCAGCAATGTTATAAATGCTATTTGTTTTTACTCGAATACACTGATAAATTTTATTTAGATTGGCTAGCGGTATGCGGTTAATATTTAATAACTCTGAACTAGAGGTATATAGTAATCGCCAGTTACCGTCTAACAAGTCGCTAGCTTCTAAGGGGTTGGGTGTAGGGTTTAAATCTTCTAAATAGGCGATCGCCGATAAAATAGCTTGTTTATCTGTGTCGCTCGCATTAATACCAAGATTTTTCCCTGCGATTACTTCTAATAAAGCAGTTTTTCTCATCCGTGCTATAACCTCATTTAGGTTTACAAATTCAAACCAGATTAAAGATGCCTATGATTATGCGTATAGCTCCATACAAAAACTAAATGTAAGGAATATATAGCTACAACCTGAAGCAATCTTAAAGAAGGAGTTTTTTAGCCTGGTTTCTCAACAACATAGTTGAATGAATAACTAAAATCTCCTATATCAAGTGATAGACTCTTAATGTCAAGTTAGTTCTTTACTCTTTTTATTATCGTCTCTATGTTAAATTCTCCTTTATATGAAGTTCCCCGTAGCCGGAGAGCATCTGTAATTCCATTAAAACAAGAACTGTCCCTATTGGACTGGTTACAAGCAAATGGACGTTTAATATCCCGCGATCCAGTAGAACCGCAAGTGAAAGAGCAAGAACAAGACATAAATTCCTTGATGGGTATTGAGGAAGGTGTCGGGGATTACGAGTTCGATGACGATGACGATGACGACGATGTAATTCCAGATGAAGACTAGCTCGTGAGAACGGAAATTAGCACAAATAACGTGCTGAGTGTGTGTGATTTTTAATTAGTGTGGAGTGAAGGGAAATTTCCGTGGACGCTAAATTATCTCCAAACCAAGGTTTGAACCTCAGTGGTATCCGTTTGGTTTCTTTGTTAAGTATAGGACTAGGTACAACAGCACTAGTTTTAGATGGAGTTGCTTCTCGCTCTCCCTGGCAAGAAACCTCTTTAACCCTACCATTATTAATATCGGCTTTGATTGCTGCTGGATTGGGCTTTTGGGCTGTTCCTTGGCTGCAAAGGCTTAAGGCTGGACAAGTTATTCGTGAGGATGGCCCCCAAGCCCATTTAAAGAAAGCCGGTACCCCTACAATGGGAGGAATATTCTTTGTTCCCGTTGCGATCGCGGTTGCTTGTGTCTTATCCGGTTTTGCTCCCAAAACTCTTGCGGTGTCAGCTTTGACATTAAGTTATGGGTTTGTGGGTTGGATTGACGATTGGCAAATTCTTCGTCGTAAATCGAATAAAGGTATTTCACCTAAAATGAAGCTGGCTTTACAAGTTGGTTTCGCAGTGGCTTTTTGTGGGTGGCTATTTATTAGTCAGCCTTTGACGATTACGAGTATTGCTTTTCCTTTAGGCTTTTCCTTGCCTTTAGGATGGTTGTTATTTTTGCCTTTATCTGGTTTCGTAATGGTGGCTGAAAGTAATGCCACAAATTTAACTGACGGTGTTGATGGTTTAGCGGCTGGTACTGCTGCGATCACACTGTTAGTATTGGGTGCGATTGTTTCATCTGCTTCACCGGAGTTGATGGTTTTCTGTGCATCTTTTAGCGGTGCTTGTGTGGGATTTTTAGCTCACAACCGCAACCCAGCAAGGGTGTTTATGGGTGATACAGGTTCTCTAGCGTTAGGTGGAGGAATGGCAGCAGTTGCACTGTTGTCTAATACTTTGGTCGCGCTATTTATCCTGAGCGGTATATTCTTTGTAGAAACGCTTTCAGTAATGGCACAGGTAAGTTACTATAAAGCGACAAAAGGACCCGATGGTAAAGGTAAGCGTTTACTAAAAATGGCACCTTTACACCACCATCTAGAACTTTCTGGTTGGTCTGAACTACAAGTAGTTGCTGTATTTTACATTATCGCTGCAATACTAGCTGTCTTAGCTTTTGTAATGACTCAAATGTAGGATTTTTTGAAAACAATTGAATAAGTTCATTTAAATCAGTGAACAGTCAACAGTTATCAGTCCTGACGGGTTTCAGTCGGGGATTTAACCCCGACTGAAACACACCACCCAGGCGTTGTGGGGGACTCTGACTCCCAATTGATTTACAGTTTTTAACTGATAACTGATAACTGATAACTGGTAACTGTTGAACAATCCTTACTAAGAGTGGGGATTGTTTTTCAATTAAAGAAGTTACAAAACCGATACTTTATTTTTCCTAGGGGAAAGAAGTCGGGTTTTGATAGCAATTTTGTGGTGTTAGGGATATTCATTGTGAAAACCTGACTTCTCTAACTCCAAACTCCAAACTCCAAACTCCAAACTCCAAACTTCTAATTCCTAACTCCAAACTCCTAACTCCTAATTCCTAACTCCTAACTTTTAATCAGCCCAACTAAATGAATTAATTCGGGTATTATCAACTTTTTCATTGCTAATTCCACAGCATTGCTAGAACCGGGAAGAGAAAATATTAATTTCTGTTGATAAATACCAGCAACAGCACGAGAAACTATTGCTCTGGAACCTATTTCTTGATAGCTCAAATAGCGAAATATTTCACCAAAGCCAGGTAAGGTTTTGTCAAGTAACTTTTCGATTGCATCGTAGGTGGTATCTCTCGGTGCAATACCAGTACCACCATTGAGAATCACAGCATTTAACTGTTTATTTTCATTTAATGATTTTAAATATTCTTGAATCTGTGTTGGTTCGTCTTTAATAATTTTGTAATCGACTACTTTGTGATTATTATCTGTGAGTAATTGCTGAATTATTGCACCGCTTTTATCGGTTTCGATGGTACGGGTATCGCTGACAGTAACGACTGCACAATTAACAGTTTGATGATTATAATTTGAATCTGGGTGAGGTAAATGTGACATATACAGATATTTATCTTAAAAACCCGACTTCTAATGATTGGGTGAGGTGAGAAGTCGGGTTTTTATAATACTTCTGTTATGTTACAGATATTTATCTTAAAAACCCGACTTCTGATGATTGTGGGGAAGGCTCCATTTTACGATTTTTCTAATCCCAGGTCATTTTTTTGAGCATAGCGTTCCATAAACCGCATAAAACGCTCCCATTCCT
>JBHJOU010000374.1:0-2960 GCA_050329355.1 Rivularia sp. (in: cyanobacteria) | reverse complement strand
CCAAAAGACCCCGAATCCGAGTGGGAAGCTTATGAAGGTATAGAACGAGAAATTGCGATCGCGATTTTGAAACCTTGGGGATTCAAGTTAATTGAGTCCGAGTAATCCCAGTCAACAGCTTTTAAGGATACTCACCCATCAACTGGATGTTGTCCATAAAAAGGTAAGGCTTCCGTCCAATCTGGACGTTTTCCTTGCAACCAATCAAAATACGCCAATTGCAGCATACTTGTCACCGTTGCAGCTAACCCAGAATTTGCTTCCACAAGTTGATAATTCCCGCTCCCATCGGCTAACTTTTCTTGCCATGCTTCGGGTGCTATGATCATATCTGGCATTACAGCAGTAAGTCCACGACCATTTTGGGCAATTTTATAAATCGCAGCAAAAATCATACCTCGTTGCGCTGGCATTTGGATCGCGATCGCAATATCATCATTACCTCGGTTTTGCCAAGCAAATGCAGCCAAAGTAGAAACTGCGAACACTGGAATATTCAACTGTTGTCCTAAAGTACGAGCAGTCACAACCCCAATACGAGTTCCCGTAAAACCCCCCGGCCCCTTCGCTACAGCAACAAACGCCATATCATCCCAAGTTTGAGGTTTAATAAAGTCTATCAAATATTGATGCATCAAATTAGAAATATTACGGTCTAATTTAAATACATCAGAACGATTATCATCAGCAAAATCACTGAGAGATAAACCTAATTCGGGAGTGGTAGTATGTAGTGCTAGACCGTATTTTTTCACTTTTGGTATTGGGTATGGCAAAATAACTCCTAACTCATAACTCCTAACTCCTAACTCCTAACTCATAACTCCTAATTCTTATGTTGGAACCATTTCACCAGGACGTAATTTAGACCATTTGCCTTTCTCTTCCTTAAAACTCAAGCATCCGACAACATCCCACTCCATTTCAATTATTTCATCTTGAGTGCGGATATTGACATTTATACTAGGTTCATTAGGATCGAAAGTAGGTGTTTCTGTTAAATGAGGTTGTTGGTGCTGTGCTTCTACTGCATTATAGGTAATACAGCGGTCTACATAATGACAATTTACGCAAATACACATATTAAAACCAACGATTAGTTTTGTCTTACTGCTAATTTAGCTTAAGTAACGCCATTGTTGCCTAGCCTTTGAGTTTATTTTTATGACAATATTTACCCCAGAAATATTTGCCCCGGAAAATTTACCTTTTAATCTGGAATTATTGCCAAAACCAGCTTATTTAGTCGGTGGTGCGGTACGGAATGCGATTTTAGGAAGAAATCGCGATTATATAGATTTAGATTTTATTTTACCTTCAGAAGCGGTAAATATAGCTCGTAAAATCGCAAAATATCATCAAGCTGGCTTTGTTTTACTCGATGAGCAAAGACAAATTGCTCGTGTAGTTTTTCCCCATGCTACCGTTGATATTGCTCAACAAGAAGGTGATTCTCTAGAAGCGGACTTGTGTAGAAGGGATTATACCATAAATGCTATAGCTTATAATATTCATACTCAAGAAATAATTGATCCCCTACAAGGTGGTAAAGATTTAGAAAAAGGTATTTTACGGATGATATCAGCCGCGAATTTGCAAGATGATCCTCTACGTTTAATGCGGGGATATCGTCAAGCAGCACAGTTGGGTTTTACTATTGAACCAGAAACCCATTCAACAATTCGCTCTTTGGCTGAGCATCTCAACAAAGTTGCTGCCGAACGAATACGAGTAGAATTGGGATATATGTTAGGGCATCCTCAAGGGACTTCTTGGTTGATCAAAGCTATTCAAGATGGTTTATTAAAATCTTCTTTTCAAGATGCCACATCCCAAAGCTGTTCTCTACTTATAGAAGTTGATCGAGCTGCTTCTCAATTAACAGAACATTTACCAGCTTTAAAAGGAATATTACAACAAAATATCAAAGATACAGTCAAAATAACTTGGTTAGGTATTGCTAAATTAGCTTGTTTAGTTAATCCTAAACCAGAAGTTGCATTATCACAGTTAGAAAAACTCACCTACAGCAAAGCCGAGATTCAAGCTGTAACCTGTGCATTAAGACTATTTCCCAAGTTAAACGCATCCCCGATGTCTTTGAGAGAGCAATACTTTTTATTCCGGGAAGCGGATTGCGTATTCCCGACTACAGCTATTTTAGCAGTAGCTTATGGTAATGTAGTTGAGGAAATGTCCGAAGACAAGCCGCTACAGACATACGCATCCTTACTAGCCCGCTACTTAAACCCTGATGATCCGGTTGCACATCCCACTCAATTAGTAAGTGGGATACATATTATATCATCATTGAACCTGCCTTCGTCACCACTCATCGGTAAACTGCTGACAGAAATAGCAGTGGCACAAGTGGAAGGCAAAATTTGCACATCTGATGAAGCGATAGAATTTGCACGGAAGTTAGTTCAATTAGATACCACCGGAGTTGTAGAGACGGGGCGTATTGCTACGTCTATTAACAATTAAGTTCAAAGTTTATATTCAATAAGCTGTTGTGCATTTAAATCACATAACCTAAATTATTCTAATTGAAGTGGGGTGGGCATCCCTGCCCGCCCAAATATATAATTTAGCTGCGGGAGCAAGCTTATCAACCATTTCTATAATCAGCGTCTATCCAACAACGTGGTAAAGATTCACCAGAAGGAAAGACGAGCTTTTCTTTTTTGAAAGATTCTGATGGTTGTTCTTCCTCACCTTGTTGTTGCTTAGCTTCAATGCTATCAGCATTGGGATTGATCAATTGTTGGACATCAGTTACTTTAATTAATTTACCATCATTTTTGAGTTGTAAAAACATTTCTAGTTACCCGTTACAAATTTTTCCAAATTAATAACGTCAGTTTAGATGTAAATTTGTATATAAGTCTTCCCACTTGAGTGTAGTAAAATTAAAGCCCCTCTCAGATGATTTATCTTTCTCTGGAGAGAGGCTTTTT
>JBHJOU010000825.1:0-3004 GCA_050329355.1 Rivularia sp. (in: cyanobacteria) | reverse complement strand
ATTGATATTCCTAAATCTTTTTGGGGATTAGTAGCTTGATTTATATTTTGCATTGGCAATTTTCCTGACCAATTAAACATTGATATCATGGTTTTACTGACAAATTCTTGAATTACTTCAGGTTTTCGCTGTAAGTCGCTATTATTTACAGCTTTTCCATCAATTAGCTGTACAAAAGTCGGAGTTTTCTGAACACTTAATTGACGAATAGTCAACCCTTGAATTATTAACAAAAGTAAAGTTAATAAATGTAAACCAAAAGTTATGACAGCAATGGTTACTAAAGGATTTATTTTTCGTTTTCTTTTTTCTAACAAACGCACCATAATCAAAAGTTAGGAGTTAGGAGTTAGGAGTTAGGAGTTAGGAGTTAGGAGTTGGGTGCTTGTCCGCAGATACCGATTTTGCGCCCGTGCTGTTTGACGGTATATGATCGAATTACATCAAAGCTGCTTCCATGAGCAAAGAATCAATCGATTCTTGATAAACTGGTTTTTGGATTGTCAGAACAGAACAAGGTGCATGATGCAGTACATAATTGCTAACACTACCCAAGAAAAACTCAGTCAATCCTGTGCGTCCATGACGACCGACTATTATCAAGTCAACCTCTCGACTGCGAGCAACATTACAAATCATATATCCTGGAGAACCAGTAGCTTGAACAAATTCAGTCTTTACACCACAAGCTTCAGCTTTATTCGCAAAGGATTGTAACAATTCCATACCTTGTTGTTCTAAAGCCTGCAATCTTTGCATATAGTAACTAATTGCCGTTTCACCATGTACTGTAGGATGATAACCATGGGCAGCAATATAACCTGGATCGGGATATATTTCATTGAAGGGGAGTACGACATGAGTAACTATTAGTTGAGCATCGGCAGCTAAAGCTAAAGATATAGCTTCATCTAAGATATGTTGATTAGTTTCTCCATCATCTATAGCAACTAAAATTTTTTGAAACATATTTCTACCTCTTCTGTACTAATCAGAAAATTAATATCTTGATATGGCAATCCTATTTGTATGTATCGAAATCACCGTGTTCAGATCCCCGACTTCTTGAAGAAGTCGGGATCTAAATTCTCTAAATTCTCAGTAAACCATTCAATATTAAAGTTAAATTATAAATTTGAGGAAGTTGTGAGGATAATCTTGAGAATTGATCAAAATATTCAAGTAATTCTTAAACTAATTTTTAGCTATTTTATTCTCAAATCATGCTTCCAAAAATGAGACTAAAAAAAAAATTAAAAAAAAATTAAAAAAATCACAGAAAATCTTCAAGAAAATCTTAAATAAAAATTATATTTGTTAATAAAAGTCAAGCTGGATTTATCTTTTATTCTAGAATAAAAATAGCAAAGCAGTTGACACTTTATCAAAATATGAAAATAAATCAAAATAAATCAATTCTAAACCTTTATTGAATTTCAAGCGCCCGAATCTATGAAAATTCTAATTGTAGAAGATGATCAACTTGTTGCTGAAGCGCTGAGTGGTGTGCTGACTGATAAAAATTATGCAGTTGAAGTTGCTGCCGATGGAGAAGCGGGTTGGGATTTAGTTGAAGCTTTCGATTACGATTTGATTATTTTAGATATAACTTTACCAAAGCTTGATGGTATTAGTCTTTGCCGACGAATCCGTTCTAATAACTTGTTAGTTCCAATTATGCTGGTGACTGGATGCAATAGTTCCCATGAAAAAGCTGTTGGTTTGGATGCTGGAGCAGATGACTATTTAGTCAAGCCTTTTGATGAAGAAGAATTAGTTGCGCGGATTCGAGCGTTATTACGTAGAGGAAATGTCAATTTACCTACTGTATTAGAATGGGGCAATTTGCGGCTAGACCCTACCAGTTGCGAAGTAGATTATGATACAAAAAATTTATCTTTAACTCCTAAAGAATATTCATTATTAGAATTATTTTTACGTAATAGTCGCCGTGTATTCAGCTGTGGAATGATTTTAGAGCATCTGTGGTCTTATGAAGATATTCCTTCGGAAGAAGCAGTTCGTACTCATATTAAAGGATTACGAATGAAGCTGAAAGCCGCAGGAGCGCCTGGTAATTTAATCGAAACTGTATATGGTATTGGGTATCGTTTAAAGCCCATTGAAGAGGAAAGGAAGACAACAGAAGAAGAAGACAAGGAGAAAAACGGACAAGAAAATGAAGAAGAAGCATCGAATTCTCAAGTAACTAAAGCACAAACTCTTGCTGCGATCGCTGGAGTTTGGGAAAAATATAAAGGGCGTGTATCTGGGCAGGTAAATGTATTGTTTAAAGCAGCGCAAGCATTAGAAAATCATCAATCTTTGACGAAGGAATTGCATTCTCAAGCAGTCGCAGAAGCTCATACCCTGGCTGGTTCTCTAGGAACTTTTGGTTTTGCGAAGGGTTCCAAATTAGCGCGTCAAGTTGAACTTTTACTCAAAGCAAATCAGACTTTAAATCAAACTGAAATTCGACAATTTAATGATTGGGTAAATGCTTTAATAATTGAAATTAATCTACCATCACCAATTTCAATTACATCGGAGAATAAACATCAGCAAGTTTCGGAATATCCTCTACTTTTAGTGGTTGATCAACATCAAGAAATACCCGGAGATTTAATCGAAAAAGCTGAGAGTTTAGGGTTGCAAATTGCTACTGTAAACAGCATTTCTAAGGCGAGAAAACAACTTTACCAAGAACATCCAAATCTAGCAATAATTGATGATGATATTTTAAGAGAAAATGATGGCTTAAGTTTATTAGCAGAATTTAAAAATCGTAAACCATCAATTCCAGTGATAATCTTATCTGAAAAATTATCTGAAAAATTATCTGAAAAAGCAGAGGCGAGTAGAGAAATGCCATTGATTGAGAATGGGGACAATAGAATATTGCAAAAATCTGCTTCCTCAGAAGAAATTTTAGAAACTGCGCTGCAATTAATTAAAAACTTAGAGAATGCACAAGCAACAGTATTAGCTGTAGATGATGATCCAA
>JBHJOU010000475.1:0-2589 GCA_050329355.1 Rivularia sp. (in: cyanobacteria) | reverse complement strand
AAAAAGGAGAAATTAAGCTAGAAGATATCAATGAAAATTTAATAGAACAGAATTTATATACAGCAGATATTCCCGCACCAGATTTACTGATTCGGACTAGCGGAGAGAAGCGAGTCAGTAATTTTATGTTATGGCAAATGGCTTATACAGAAATGTACTTTACCGATATTTTGTGGCCCGATTTTGACAGAGCCGCGTTTCAACAAGCATTATTAAGCTATCAAAATCGAGAACGGCGTTTTGGTAAAATAAAAGCTGTACTATCGGCTTAAATTATATAGAGAAATCGGAGAAAAATCCGTAGGTGAAAGAAGCACAATTATTGTAGGGTGTGTGACGCTTCAATAAATTTTGTAAGTGGTTATAAGACTTGTAGCGTCACGCACCAGTCAAGCGCGGACACTCAATTCTAACATAAGTCCTGTATATAAAACAGCTATATATATAAAATGAAAGCAAATAAAACTTCTGATCAACCAGTATTAATTGTCGGAGGTGGTCCCTCCGGATTTGCAACCGCATTAATGTTAGCTAAACGCGGTTGGAAAAATATTAAAGTCTTAGAAAAACGCCCTTCTGCTGATTATTATGAACCCGATAAATCATTTAATTATTTAATCGATGGTCGCGGTCAAAAATTTACAGATTATCTTAAGATTACCGATAATTTACTCAAAAATGGCGTTGCGAGTACAGATTTTTATTTAACTAAAATTACGGCAGATGGAAATAGTAAAACATCAAAGTTGTCAATTGTAGATCCAGAGCAGAAAGCCGCTTATTGGATAACCCGCAAGACTTTTGTAAACTTACTTTATCAAGAGATAGAAAATAATTGGCAAGACTGTATTAACGTAATTTTTAATGCAAAATGTGTTGAAATAAATAAAACTATTAGTAATGATAACCAATCTGAAAAATTGGAAATTATTGCCGAAATCGAAAACGCTAAAACAATCAAGTTTGAGCCTTTTCTATTAGTAGGATGTGACGGCATTAACTCCATTGTCCGCAATACTCTCAAACAGTGGGATGAATCATCATCAAACAAATTTGAGATGAATTATTTTCCTTCACCAAGTTCGGAATTAAGATACAAAATATTAACCTTACCACCAAAATTTCCTTTAGATCAAAATGGCGAAGAATTAACAACAAGTGAAATGGCATATGCTGTTCGTAGTGCATTTAAAGATAGGAAAAATTCCATATCTATGGGATTATTACCCGTAAAAAATCCAGATGAAGTGCGTAGCGCCAATATTATAACTAAACCCAATCATAATATTTGGGAATTGAAAAATGGTGAAGAAATGCATGATTTTTTGCAGAAATCCTTTCCCCAATTACCTATTAATAAAATAATTTCTTCCCAAGAAGCCCAAAGATTTGCTAAAAGTGAAGGTGGGATATTTCCTATTCCTCAATACTGTAATGGATTTTATTCTAAATTAAACGACAAAGCATTTATAGTTCTCTTAGGAGACGCAATTCACAGCTTTCCCCCAGATTTAGGACAAGGTGTCAACTCAGCATTAGAAGACGTATATACCTTGAATGATGCATTAAAAAAAAGCAATCACAATCTTACTGAAGCCTTACCATTGTATGAATCCTTACGACTTCCAGATACGAAAGCTTTGATACGTTTAATGCAAGTAGGTTATCCTTGGCAGTACAATCAAGCTCCGATTCGTAAAAAACTATGGAATATTAATTTTTTAGTGCGACTTTCATTAAGTAAAATATTACCATTTTTATTTAGTCCACCAGCTTTTTTCTTAATTCAAAATCATCAGCTTTCTTACCAAGAAATATTGACAAAGACTGAACGAACAACTCGCATATTGTATGCAATTATTATCGGAGTCGTGTTGGGGTTGGTGGCTTTTAAATTGTGGAATATATCTGTTTGAGTAAGTTGGTTTAGGCAGGAAATTATTTTTTTTAATATGCTAAGTTACCCGCAGATTATGATGTTGGGTTACGGCAGAATTAAATATTATACATTTGTTTTCATGTTTACTGTCTGCCTAACCCAAACTACTAACTGTTTTTTTTAAATATGCTAAGTTACCCGCAAATTATCATGTTGGGTTAGGCAGAATTAAATATTCTACATTTTTTTCATGTTTACTGTCTGCCTAACCCAACCTACTAACTACTAACTGTTTTTTTTAAATATGCTAAGTTACCCGCAAATTATCATGTTGGGTTACGGCAGAATTAAATATTCTACATTTTTTTCATGTTTACTGTCTGCCTAACCCAACCTACTAACTGGTTTTTTTAATATGCTAAGTTACCTGCAAATTATCATGTTGGGTTACGGCAGAATTAAATATTCTACATTTTTTTTCATGTTTACTGTCTGCCTAACCCAACCTACTATTACTACTAACTACTAACTACTATTACTTGAAAATTAAATCTAACCTCTGCTGCGATTCCTGCAAAGCTGCTTTTGGACTACTTTTACCCAACAAAACCGCTTCCATCGCTCTACCAATGCTTTCTGAAACTCTACTATAACCTGTAAAAACCGGACGACTGCGACCATATTGCGCTTGTTCTAAAAATACTTTTGCT
>JBHJOU010000428.1:0-2125 GCA_050329355.1 Rivularia sp. (in: cyanobacteria) | reverse complement strand
CTTGCGGAGAAATTAGCAAAACACGCAGAAGACGAAAATAAACACGGACAAATTTTTGCGATCGCTCTCAAACAGCTTGATAAAAAAGTTATCGATTTTAAAAAGCACTCATCAGAAACAAGCGAAGAAAATACAACAGAGAAAAAATCAAAACAGCGTCGTAGTCCCTTTTTTGCTACATATTATGAAGGTTATTCTTCAGAACAATTAAAAGCAGAATCCATTGATTGGAATGTGTTTATGGCTAGTACTTATATCTTAGAATTGGATGCAAGTAAAGACTTTGCGCGGATGGCAAATGTTCTACCCGAAAACGATTCTAAAGCCCGTAATCTGAAATTAGGAATGCTCAGTATTGCTAAAGATGAAACAACTCACGCAGCATATCTTTACGAAGCAATGACACGACGAATGAGTGTGACTGAGGTAGAGCAGCTAGTTGATGAATGGCGATCGCGTAAAGTAAATGCCATTACAGCGTATATTACTAACAAGTTACAAGGTAAAGATAATCAACGTTCTTTAGTAGAAGATCATAAATCATCTAACAAAGAAACCGAATTAATCACTGCTTGAAATTAAAATAAAAACAAAAAATGGTCGCATCCCCACAACAAAATTACATCACTCCGGAAGAGTACCTGAAATTAGAGCTAGAAAGCAACGTCAAATGCGAATACATTGACGGTTACGCATATGCCATGGCAGGTGCTAATGACGCTCACGTTACTGTTTCCGGCAACTTATTCGCACTTCTCCGCAGTCATGTACGGGGTTCTGGTTGTCGCGTTTTTATCTCCGATATGAAAGCTCGAATTGAGCAAATAAACCGATATTATTACCCTGATGTCATGGTTACTTGCGACGAGAGAGACAAGGAAAATACCACAGAAAAGAAATTTACTTGTTTGATTGTGGAAGTTTTATCTGATTCAACAGAAGCATTCGATCGGGGTGATAAATTTGCCGATTATCAATTATTAGAAACTCTGCAAGAATACGTTTTAATTAACGTTAAGCGTCAGAGAATTGAATGTTTTCGTCGTAATGATGAAGGATTTTGGGTGTTGCAATCTTATACTTTTGAAGACAAATATTTTCAACTTCAAAGTATTAACTTTGAAGGGGAGATGAGCGAAGTTTATGAAGATGTGGTGTTTGGTTGATAAATTGAGAAAAATTTTCCAGTCAACTAATTACGGATATGTCTCTACGACCATAGTAGATAGTTAGAAAACCAGTAATATACATAAATAAACTATAAATTGCCGCAGGAATTGCCATATCAGGGTTATTTAATAATCCCGCAGTTATGGTAATTGCTAAAGTTCCGTTTTGGAATCCTACTTCTATAGCAATGCAAATTTGTTGAGGAATACTTAAGTTAAATAACTTACTAGTATAAAAACCTACCATCATTGCCGAGATATTTAACAAGACAACTGCAATCCCGACTTGAGCGATAAACCCCGGTAAACGCGACCATTCACGAATAATTAAACCAGAAATTATCAAAATTAAAAACGCGATCGCAATTTTACTGGTAACTTTTTCTAACCTGAATGCAAATTCGGAAAACCATTGTTTAATTGACATTCCCAAACCGATTGGTAGTAAAGTAATCGCAACAATTTGTAACATAGTCGTGCTAATTGGTAGTGCGATCGCGGCTGTTGTGCCGATAAAATATTGCAGCGCTATATTTGATGCAACCGGGATTGTAAACACTGTAATGGTACTGCTCAAAGCCGTGAGAGTCACAGAAAGCGCTACATCCCCTTGAGCGAAATAAGTAATTAAATTCGATGTAGCTCCTCCCGGACAAAGCGCCAAAATCAACAATCCAACTGCGATATAATTTGGCATAGGGATAAATTTGGCAATTACAAACGCGATCGCAGGTAAAATTATTAATTGACTAATTAAAGCTACCACGACAGCTTTCGGGTACTTTGCAACCCGTAGGAAGTCATCAGAAACCAAAGATAAACCCATTCCTAGCATAATTACCGCTAAAGCGACGGGTAAAAAAACAGCTGTGAAAAAAGAAGCTTCCATCGTAATTAATTATGACAACTTAAATAATATAGGTTGATTACAACAGAGGTTATGCAGTTATTGTCAA
>JBHJOU010000734.1:0-2527 GCA_050329355.1 Rivularia sp. (in: cyanobacteria) | reverse complement strand
CGGGCTGAAGCTCAGGTGGAACCACAACAAGCTGTGATATCTGCACAGTTGAGTCAAACACCAGGAGTACAAAAAGTACTTGCTCAGTTACAGGAAGCAGAAAGTCAATTAGCGTTAGAGAAAACTCGTTTTAAATCGGGACACCCTAGTGTTGTGAGTTGGGAAGAAAAAGTTGCAGCCTTAAGAAATCTGCTCAATCAAAGAACAACGCAAATTGCCGGTAATAAACAGCAAGTTCAACAGGGGAATTTACAATTAGGAGAACTCAGACAAGGTTTGATTGCAGAGATTACCCGTGTGGAAGCAGAGCGTGTCGGGTTGGAACAGCAAATTATTTCCCTGTCTAGCAAATTTTCTGTGTATAAACAACGAGCGGATTATCTACCGCAATTAGAACAAATTCAGCGTGAATTAGAGCGTAGACTCAAGGCAGCACAATCGACTTACGAAACCCTGTTGACGAAAATTCAGGAAATTAATGTCGCAGAAAATCAAAAGATTCCCAATGCACGGATTATTTCCGCAGCTTTAGTACCTGATGTACCCCAGGGACCGCGTAAGATGCTATTTATCGTCGGTGGAGGTGCTGCGGGTCTCTTATTAGGTCTGATGGCAGCCTTTGGTTTAGACTTAATAGACCGCTCTGTTAAGACAGTTAAAGAAGCCAGAGCAGTTCTTAAATATACATTACTGGGAGTGATTCCCGCAGTGGTTAAGCATAGCAAACATAGTTCTTCCGTTGCTGGGGTTAACAGACCTATTCCTCAAATTATCGGTAGAGATATTCCGGAATTTCCCGTAGGCAATGCTTATCAAATATTACAAGCTAACTTAAAATTCCTCTGCTCGGATACTCAGTTAAAAAGTATAGTTGTCACAAGTTCTGTTAACAAAGAAGGAAAATCGGAAGTTGCAGCAAATCTTGCTGTAGCAATGGCTAGCACGGGAAGACGGGTATTATTAGTGGATGCAGATATGCGTCACCCAATCCAGCATCATACTTGGGGATTAACTAATGCGGTTGGTCTAAGTAATGTAATTATTGATCGACTGAATCTTAATGCTGCTGTACAAGAGGTATTACCTAATTTAGATGTACTTTGTTCTGGGGTTGTACCTCCTAATCCCATTGCTCTGCTTGATTCTCAGCGAATGGCAACATTATTGGATAATTTTACGCAACAATATGATTTCGTAATTTTTGATACTCCATCGGTAGTTGGAACAGCGGATGCAGCAATATTAAGTGACTTGACTGATGGTATTTTACTGGTAGTTCGTCCTGGTGTTGTCGATTTAGACAGTGCAAATGCAGCGAAGGAATATTTAACTCAGTCAAATCAGAAAGTTTTGGGGATAGTTGTTAATGGTTTGAATGTGAAAAATGAACCAAATAGCTATTTGTATTACACCAAAGAAGCTATTGAGTCGGTTACAAGTCCGAATGAGTTTTCACCAATTAAACAAACTATGTTCAAGAAAATTCCAAAAAGTGAAGTTTCTGAGTCTCAAGGAGAAAAATCATGAAAACAACTTGTTTAATTAATAATTATAATTACGCGAATTTTCTGCCTGATGCTGTTAACAGTGTTTTAAATCAAAGTGTGAAATTTGATGAAATTATCATTGTCGATGATGCATCTACGGATAATTCAGCAGAAGTAATTAAGAAGTTCGATCAAGAAGCAAATATTAAATATATATTGAAGGAAAAAAATCAAGGGCAATTATCTTCATTTAATGAAGGATTTTTAGCTGCAAATGGAGATATTATCTTTTTTCTGGATGCGGATGATATGTATCAACCTGAATATTTAGAAAATGCGCTGAATTTTTATCGACGCTATCAAGAGTGCGATTTTCTTTTTTGTGGCTATAAAAAATTTGGAGTAGCAGAAGGAGTATTTCAAGAATATGAATATGATTTAGATTTGGGTTATTCCGTAATTAAAACGTATTGTCTTGGAGAATGGATTGGTTCCATTACTTCTACACTATCGATGCGTCGAGAAATTGTAAATAAAATTTTGCCGATTCCATATACGGATGATTGGAGGGTTCGTTCTGATGATTGTTTAATATGGGGAGCTTCTTTAGTGGGAGCTAAAAAGTTTTATATGTCTCAACCTTTGGTTATGTATAGAATACATAAAAATAATCATTTTCACAATGATAAATCTTTAGATATAAATATCAGTGCTGAATATAAAAGATTGTTAAAGCGTTCGGCAATTATGAATCATATTATGCAAAAAAATAGTTTAAGTTTACCTTTCTTTTTAGCTTACGCATCGCTGAATGAGTTAAAAACTATTCCTTGTCCTACAGATAAAGATTTTAAGTTATATCTGAAAATTATCTGTTTATTAGAGCCAAGTTTTTATTGGAAAATTAAAGGATTTTTATTGTTGTTTGGATATTATTTAAAAATTTTGTTGACTGGAAAGTTAAATAAGTAAGTAATAAATAATATTTTTTAACACAAAGGCACGCGGAGGAAAGTGCAGAGTTACACAGAGATAAATGT
>JBHJOU010000015.1:0-11227 GCA_050329355.1 Rivularia sp. (in: cyanobacteria) | reverse complement strand
AATTGATTTAGTATTGCTTCGTCGTTCTTATTTTGGTTTACTAAATAAAATATATAGTTAAATAATTCTGATAAATTGTTAAAATCACGCTCATTCTGCTCGTTATTGAAATCTAAATTATCAATAATAGCAATCGCATTGTCGTGTAAACTATCGGGCAAATTAGCAATAGTTGTTTCTAATATTTCATCTTTACTCATGCCACTGTCATGAGCATGAACTATAGCTTTATATATATAATTATCTAGTTCCATGACTAAATTACTCCGCGATTAATTAGTACTTCATTGATTGCCAATCGTCTGCGGTTTTGGTCAATATCAATGCATCCACGCTTCCATTGCGTTGAATTTCGAGGATAAGCAGCAAGCCTTGATATGTAATATGGTTCTCTACTACAAATGTTGAACAAGCCGGACGCACTTAAATTGAATGCATCAATTCGGGAGCGACGAATAGCATCATCAATAGATAATCCAAAGGATATATTATTTGCATAAATTTGAGGAAAATTATCGCTAACTCTAGGTGCTGCTTGATTCCATAAATCTACGGCATTAATATAGGCAGCAGTATGTTTATTTACATCAAGATTATGCTGTTGAAATAATTTATTTAATCGCGGTAAACGAGATTTTATTCGATGCAAACAGCCGCGATTTGCACCATCAATATCACCCGCTTTACTTTTACCGTAGTCGCTACAAAAGCCTTGATTTAATACTCGCTTACCTCCTATTTTTGATGGGTCAATATGACCATAATATAATGAGGTAAATTGACCATTTTTTTCGCAGTTCCCCTCAGCGCGGCAAATAGCAACATTGCCTGGACTCTCAATATTACTAAACAGTTTTTCAGCATTATTCCTATCTATGTAGCTGAAACTTTGATTGATTGATAATCCAAGTAAAGGGGAGGATAGGATTAGTAAAGATAAGATTGTGAGGTGATAGGGACGAATCATTTTTTATCTACCACGTTGTAAATAGGGACGCGGGTTTACTGGCTTATTATTTAGCCTCACCTCAAAATGTAAATGCGGTCCGGTAGAAAATCCCGTACTTCCGACCTCCCCAATCATTTGTCCTGCTAAAACTCGTTCCCCTTTTCTTACAGAAAGCGCCTTCGCATGACCGTAAAGAGTTGACTTTCCCGCACCGTGATTGATGATAACAGCTTTTCCATAACCGCCTTTGGAGCCAGCAAACTCAACTAAGCCTGCTTCAGAAGCATAGATTGGAGTACCTTTAGAAGCACTAAAATCAATACCGGAATGAAATTTACGTTCTCCAGTAAGGGGATGAATTCTCCAGCCAAAACCACTGGTTATAGGTGAACCTTTTATTGTAGGAAAAGCTGTACTTTCTGATTCGCTCACGTTGTTCGTAGTTTTTGCGAGTCGTTGGATTAATCGAATCGGGAGTTGGGACTCAACCCATCCAGAAAATTGGGGAAGTGCGATCGCCATACATAAAATCAAAGTAGAAAAACCATATTTCCAATTAGGAGAAATTGGTTTTACTATTGATGCATCTGTTTTATTCGTTTCGGTAGTACTAAAATCAATCAGAAGTCGCATTGTGGCAGCCAAATCTAGCTTGAAGAACCGCTTCTAAATCATTGTCAGGAGAGGGACAAGTAGAAGGTTGAGGAGAGGATGTTATTGGTGTATTTTTTTTTAGTCTCGACAACCTAACATCGGATAGAGATAGTTCAATTGAGCTAGGCTGCCAAAACTTTAGATATCCGGGCTGGGCTAAATCCGCAAAGAATAGGAGTAGTACCAGCCAGAATGTAATGCGAACAAACACTTAATCCACCAAATCAACAACAGGAGTTAAATTAGGTAAGCTATCTGGTGTTAGTTTAATTTCTTTATTTTGCACGTAACCAGGACCCGAATAATTACCATTGAGCATAAAGTTAATTCCACCAATCCCCAACCACAGCATTACGATGGCAATACCTACGGGGGAAGCAATCACGTCCTTGAGCCAGTAAAAGATATACCAAAAGTAACGTAGATTGTTATGGGGATGGAATCTATGTGCCTTCCAATAATCTGTTACAGGGACATAAATCTCCGGTACTCGATTACCAGTCGGTTTATTCGGAGAATTTACGTGATGTACGGTAACACCTTGTTCGCGGTGTATTGAAGTCGGCTCGACGTTAATAGTAGTTGGTTGTTGAGTCGGATATTGCTGTTGTTGAGCCGACTGCAACATTTGCGCTAATTGTTGTTGTGTCGCTAATTGACCGGCTTGAGAATAGTCAACACCAAAATCTCTACGTCTATTATTTACCATGATTTATCTCCTTAATCAGACCAAACATCGTCTTCTAAAGCATTTTTGAATTGTTCGGGGGTTATCGGTACGCTACCGTCGGCGGTAGGACGACGAAATGGAACTAAGTTTTGAAATTCGGGCTTAACACCTTCATATTGCTGGGATTGAATTGGTTCCATCCCGCCGATTGCAACATCACAGTTTAATTTTTTACTGTCGGTTTCGGGCATAGATGGGGTAAGGGGTGTAATCGGAACCTCAGTTGAATCAATACCAAGGTCAATATTAGAGTTATATTCCCAAATAGCCCAAGCAATTAAACTGATGCTTGCTGCAAAAAATACTCCGCCCGATAACCAATTCAAGTTAGCTCCTGGGGATTTCATCATCGCAACAGCAGGACGGGATGAATCACCAACACTCGTCTTTATAGGAACCCGCTGCATGGCACCCAATACATTAAATAGCGAAAGTACGAAACATATACCCGCGCCAACAAATTTGACATACACATCAATCAACTCCTTGTTTGGATTTCTTCAACTGCTCTAGTTTCAGCTTCCTCTTACGCAATGATTCAGCTATACTCTGACGTATTATTGGTACTTCGGATAATTGACGCACGGGATCTTTATAGCCCTGTACTCTTAAATAGTTAGCTTGAGATAAAGCATATGGCTCTTGTACCGTCTGGATTTGCGTCACCATTTGATTCAAATCAACAATCGGTCTGTTTTGTAGATTCTCAGCGTAGTCGATAGCTTCTAACTTTCCTAAAAGCAAAACCGCAGCACCTCCAGTACCCAATCGCTGTTCGACTTTTGTACCATCAGTTTTGGTGTAACTATAGGTAAAACTATTATTTCCGGCAGCAACTTCAATCAAAGCATCCATCGTATCTTGCTTCATTATTGCCAATGCTGCCATGTGATGAAGTCTAAAAAACGGAGAATTATCATCACTTTGCTGGTTGTTTATATTTTGCAATACCTCACCAGACCATTGCGCCGCAGCTAGTTGCCGCCAACCCGTTAGCGTTACTTCCCCATTAACACTGGAGTTTTGTAACTCGTCGGGATTGAAGTCGGTACGAGTCAACTTTTCGATGTAAATGCGCCGTCGGGAATCTGCGATTTCTTTAGCATGGTTAACAGCAGAAACAGTGGATGGTAATTCACCGCGTCTACCTACGATAATTGCAGCAGCTGCCAACACCGAACCCAATCCAACTGTCGCACAACAAACCCACAACACTATGTCGATTTTTCGACTGCGCTTTTTGGGTATGCCGTTCGTATTGATCGAATTAAATTTATCTCTTTTAGGAAGTAGTTGCATAACGCTTAAGAGTTATCAACGATTAAGTACAAAGGTTCCCTTGAATAAGAGGCGAAGGTTGAACGCAGTATACAAACCCAAGCTCCACCAACAACTGCACCCATTAGTAATAGCAAAGGATTAATCGCAAGCGCTGCACCGACTCCCATCATTTGACCTATAAATCCGCTGATACCGCATCCAGTAGCTATCCCACCACCTATATTTATCAAAAAATCTTTAATTGCTCTCATAACCAACAAGCTCCCTGGTTTTTTTCAAAATCAAAGTCAGCGCGATCGCAATTCCAACTAAGCCACCAAACAAAGAACTACCAATAACTTTGGGTACATTTATTTCTTGTGGAGGAGATAACACGAATCCCGCTACCATCCCGGAAAAATTGCCCAAAAATACAATTCCTATACCTTGTATTGCTGCAATCCTGAATTGTTGTATGCCTTCAGCAATGTAATCGGTGCATATCGGCATCATCAAGGTGATGACTTCTCTGGCAAGGATTTTGTCTTGTGGCGAGATTTCAATTGTTGGGGTTGTATCGCTAACGATGGATGCGGCTCCTCCCCCCAATTGACTTTGCCGAAAAAATCGTTGTCGATGCGCTCGTAAATCTTGTTTTGATTTTCTTCTAATTCTGTAGATGTTTCTTGAGTTCCGTTAAATAACAAATCCTCCAACATTAAGGTAGAAGATTCGATAACTACTTTATGACGCAATGCTGCTAACTGTTTTCCTCTAGCAACATCTGAATGCAGTAATTTAACAAAACTATTAGTTGATGCTTCAGAGGGTTTTACACCAAATCTTTGCTCAATATACTCATCTTCATTAAATTCATGCTCTTTACCCGAACGCTCGTCACGCATTTGTAATAAATGATTAGCTGCTTCTTCTAACGACATATTTTCAGCCGCAGCAACTTGTTTTAATTGAATCAGATGCTCTTCTACATCAGGTTTAAGAGTATTATCTTTATTTATTTTTAACTCTAATATTTGACATACTTTACCTACTATTTCAGGGGTGGTTTGCAAAGTTTGAGCTACTGCGTTGATGTGCTTCATTTCTTTCTATCCTCCTAATTACAACTTTTACAATTGGGTTTTGTTGTTCTTCTTCAGGAATATGCTTAGTCAAAAAATCGTACAAGCTAATCCCGTTGGTTTTGAGCATGAACTTATCTAATCCACCAGCAGGAATTACTTTTTCCAAATACTCTTCGTGAGTTAGCCGTCTTATCTTTGTCGCTACATAAAAAAGGTCGGCAATTTCTACTGCATCTAAAGCAAAGTAGCCGCCACGCTTTTTCGGCTTAACTATTCCTGCATATGGGTACCAGTACTGTAATGCCGCAATTGAAATCCCATATCTTTGGGATAGAGACTTTTGCGTATAAATAATGTTTTCTTCACATTTCATCGAAATTCAAAAAATACTTTAGCCAACATAAACTCTCTTGAAAACTTGGCGACAAGAGTTGTGAACTTATTTTTATTTCACAAGTCTCGTCGCTTTGGTTGAAGTTAAAATCAATTCAATCGGAACTTAAGTCGCTGTGTTTTACACATATCATATAGACATAGATTTAAAAGCTTCACAAGGAAAATTGCATATTCAAGCAAAGTTTCTGAGTTTTAGGAATTTGTAGTTTTAAGAAAAATTATCGATTAATGAGTTGAGTTAATAAAAATAATACTCAAGGTATTTAGTAATATCTAATGCCTAAAAACCTTGAGTATTAATTTTTCGTTTACTCTGGTATTTGTTTGACCTTCATGGTTTCGCCTGGGTTTAAATCATGTTGAAGTCCCAAAAACTCAGCCTATCTGCTTGGACTCCGACTAATGTAAATTAATTTTCCTTAGTTTCAGTTTCAGCAACTGCATTACCCAATCTTTTGAGAATCTTGAGAACAATATCTAGCTCGTGGTTGACCGGGAGCAGAGAGTAAGCCCGTGAAAAACCGTATAGGGGCTGTTCGGCGCTTAAATCCAATTTGAGAAAAATAAATTCATCTCCATTGGTAGCTAGTCCAAAAGCTAGATTACCTTGTCGTGGCTGGGCAAGCATATAGGCAAAGAGTTGGGGAAGAGCAACACCTACAGGAATCGCGCTTCGTTTGGATTCAAGCGATAGAATCCATAAATTATTGTTAACTACTAAGGCGTCAATAAAACCACGTAGAGTTTCTACCGTATCATCAATAACTAGTTCCACTCCGAAGGGAGAACGGATTTGGTATGGCTCGTCAAGAAATCCGGCTAGTTCCAGAAGTGGGGACACAACAAGCAAATTAACAGTACCTTCCAGAAGGAAGCCGTCTTCTTGCTGGTAATCAAACCGCTTCTTAATCTTGCCAACTCCGGCTTTTTCTTCCTGGGATAATTCTTGCAACTCCTCGGATAACTCGCTGAAAAATGCCAGGTCTTTGGATTGTTCTAAGTTGAAGCTTCTTTTTAAATCTTTGAAGCTTTTGATTCTATCGGTGACGGCTAAGGTCATTTATAATAATTATCTATAGAGGTAGTACAATAATACTGTAATTTATTTAAATAGGAATATCTATGAATTTTTGAATCAATTCTGGAGTCATGCTCGCCTTAGTCATTTCCAAGAAAGCTTGTATAGTTTCCTCAGCTTTAGCGCAAACATTTTCCACTGATTGGGTTTCCAAGTCTTTTGCTAAATGCTTGAGGATTACTATAGCAAACTTTTCATTTTCAGCTTCAGCATTTTCTTTGATAGGAATCAAAAGGTGGTGTTTAGGATTTGTGATGATTGCAAAAACGGGGCTTGAGATATAGCTGAAAGAACTTTCTGTTTGAGCGAATTCTTCCATTTTCCCAGCAACCTGGGCTGGTACCTTCTCGTCTTGGCAGAAGAGTTTAAAAAGCATCTAGAATCCTCAGAAGACCTCGAAGGTATTTTTGAAATAGTCAAAAGCCAACATGAGTATTGAAGCGCATAAAAGGGGGAGTTAGTAAGAGGGCAGAAGAAGAATAATAATTTACCAATTACCAATGACCCATTACCAATTACCAATTCCCTAATCAAATGCATCAAATAACAGTCGGCGAACTGAATATAGATATTGTCAGAAAGAAAATCAAAAACTTGCATTTAGCAGTATATCCACCAGACGGACGGGTCCGAATCGCCACACCATTAAACATTGATGACGAAGCCGTGCGTTTATTCGCCATCTCCAAACTGTCCTGGATAAAAAAACACCAAGCAAACTTTAATACTCAAGAACGCCAATCAAAACGAGAATTCGTATCTGGTGAAAGTCATTATTTCCAAGGTAGACGCTACTTACTAAATGTTATCTATCACCAGGGAAATACCAAAGTAAAAGTTAGGAATAATACCTATATTGACCTTTATGTAAAAGAAGGAAGCAGCGAAACCCAACGTAAAAACGCCATGACTTCCTGGTATCGCAAGCAATTAAAGCAAAATATTCCCCAATTAATCGCCAAATGGGAGCAGATTATCAACGTTGAAGTTGAAGATTGGGGAGTCAAGCAGATGAAAACCAAATGGGGAACCTGCAACACCCAAGCAAAACGCATCTGGTTAAATCTAGAACTCGCTAAAAAAGATCGGCATTGCCTGGAATACGTTGTAGTGCATGAAATGGTGCATTTATTGGAGAGAAGTCACGGAGAGCGGTTTGTGGCTTTGATGAATAAATTTATGCCCAATTGGCGGTTTTATAAGGATGAGTTGAATCGTTCTGCATTGGGGGATTATTGAGTTGGGTTTTGGGGATAAAGGGGTGGAATAATAGTAATTTATGAACTAATCTCTGTAATATTACGGAATTTGGGGTGCTGGTTTTGATTTTTTTTATAAATACCTCATCACCTTAGCCCTTATCCTATGAACGAACAGCGTCAGCAAGCTTATCTAAACCTCATTCGCAGCCTGTTAGATTCCCCCAGTGGTGAAGAATCAGAGATTTTAGCCGCACACCAAGATTTACTTGATGCTGGCTTGGTACAAAAGATGCTGGAAATAGCAAGTAATTTATTAAGACATGGCGAATTAGACCAAGCTAATCATTTAATGAATATAGCAGGGCAACAGCTTGGAGTTTATAGTAAATTACCATCGACTGCCACAACAAAAGAATCCTTAGATTTCTTAGAACAAGCACTGAAAGTAATAGCAGATAATAGAAATAACGTGCAAGCAGTTAACCAAATGCTTGTGGAAAACGTCAAAAAACTTAATAATATTTCTGTAAAATTATTTCAAAGCTGGTTACAGAATAAACTTAGACAAGTTCAATTAAATGAAGGCAAGCACATTGCATCAGATATTGTTGATTTAAGTAAATTAATTCAAGAACTTACTTTAGGAGATAAAGCTCATAATATAGAAATTGGTATTGTTGGCTATGAAGTAGCCCTTAATGTTTTTAATAGTACTGTATTGGAAATACAGTGGGCAATGATACAAAATAATTTGGGTATTGCTTATTCTCAGAGAATACAGGGAGATAAAGTAGTAAATCAAGAATATGCTATTAAAGCTTTTACTAATTCGTTAGAAATAATAAACTGCTCTCAATTTCCAGAAAAATGTGCAATAACGCAAAGTAACTTAGGGAATGCTTATTTTTACAGAATAAAAGGAAATAGAACTGAAAATTTGGAATGTGCCATAAAAGCTTATGACGCAGCATTAAAAGTTATAACACGCTCAACATTACCATCAGAATGGGCAATGATTCAAAATAACTTGGGTAATTCTTATCTTGAACGACAAAGAAAAGATAAAATAGAGAACATCGAAAATGCAATCATTGCTTATACTGCCGCTTTAGAAGTATACACCCGCTTTGACTTTCCACAACAATGGGCGATAACGCAAAATAATTTAGGAAATGCTTATCTTGACAGAGTTCAGGGAGATAAGAACGGAAATATTGAAAATGCGATCGCTGGATTTTCTGCTGCATTAGAAGTATTTACACTCACTGATTTTCCAGAACAATGGGCAATGACGCAGAATAATATAGGGAATGCTTACCGTCAAAAAATACAGGTAGATAAAAGAGTAACATTTGAAAAAGCCATCCAATTCTGCACAAACGCTTTAGAAGTATTCACCTATGCTAATTTTCCACAATACTACACATCAACATTATTTAATATTGGTATTATCTATCAAGAGTCACAGCAGTTAACTAAAGCTTACGCTAAATTTAATGCTACCATTTCAATAGTTGAATTGTTACGAGAAGAAATCATTTCTGGTGATGAAAGCAAGCAAAAACAAGCGGAAGAATGGAACAAGCTTTATCGTCGCATGGTAGAAGTGTGCTTGGAATTAAATAAGACTACCGAAGCAATTGAATATGTTGAACGGAGTAAAACCCGTAATTTAGTTGAACAAATTCTCGAACGTGACTCTAAAACCATCTTCCCTTCAGATGTTGTCACTCAATTAGAAAAATACAGAGATGAAATAGCTGTAGGACAATATCAAATCCAAAATGGCAAAACAGAAAATCCTCAAGCCCTAGTACAACATCTTCAACAATTGCGACAGCAACGTAATCAATTGCAAAACCGCTATTTACCCGTTGGTTATGGTTTCAAATTCGACTGCTTCCAACCTAGTTTAGATGAGCGTACAGCCATTATTGAGTGGTATATTCTCAACGATAAAATTCTGGCGTTTATTGTCACAAAAAAAGGAGAGGTAACTGTTTGGCAATCCCAACCAGAAGATAGCGAAGATTTGGGAAATTGGGCAAATCAATATTTGCAGAATTACTACGCGCAAAAAGACCAATGGCGAAATAACTTAGGGGAAGAACTCAAACAATTAGCCTCAATTCTGCATATTGATGAAATATTAACCGAGATACCAAAGCACTGCGATCAACTCATCCTAATTCCCCATCAATTCCTGCATTTATTCCCCCTTCATGCACTCCCAGTAAACCAAAATTCTGAAAATTCGTCTTGTCTGCTAGATTTATTCCCTGGTGGTGTTAGCTATGCACCCAGTTGTCAACTACTGCAACAGGTACAAAAACGACAACGCCCTAATTTTCAATCCCTGTTTGCTATACAAAACCCTACAGAAGACCTGAATTACACCGATTTAGAAGTACAAGTTATTCAAAGCTACTTTAATACTGCCAACGTCCTGAAAAAAACAGCAGCGACACTCACAGCAATTAATAATTCTGACTTAAATAATTATCATTGCGCCCACTTTAGCTGTCACGGCTATTTTAACTTGACAAACGCCAGTAAATCAGCATTAATTTTGGCGAATGCACCCGTCGCAGACACACCAACAGAACCCGACTCCGAACGCTACTTGGATGTGCGATTGGGTGAAACCCACGACTTAGAAAAATGTCTTACCTTAGATAAAATCTTTGCTCTCAAATTAGAAAAATGTCGTCTTGTCACCCTTTCCGCTTGCGAAACTGGATTGATTGATTTTCAAAATACCAGTGACGAATATATTGGTTTACCTAGCGGTTTTCTGTTAGCTGGGAGTAAAGCTGTAGTCAGTAGTTTGTGGACTGTCAGCGATTTATCAACAGCATTTTTGATGATGAAATTTTATGAAAATTTGCAAATAATAAATAGTGTATCTCTAGCACTCAATCAAGCACAGGAATGGCTACGAAATTTAACAACAGAGGAATTTGAAGCACTATTAGTTAAATATTATTCACAAATTGAAGAAATTTTTGTTCAACTCCCAGAAGAAAAGCGTCCAGTGGCAAGAGCAATATTAAGAAGAACCTGCAAACGTAAACCCCACCCTTTTGTAGCACCATTTTACTGGGCAGGATTTATAGCTACAGGGCTTTAAGATTCAGGTTTCGCAGTTTCACAAAATTGCTTCTTCCCAATTTTGGCAACATAAATTACCACTGGAGTTGCCAAAGCTGCGGGAATATTACCACTTACTGCGAGGGTGGCGATCGCAGTTGTCAATACTCCTGCCATCAACTCGTCAAATTCTTCCTGACAGATAATTTTGCTGAGTTTTTGGGCTAATTTCTCTAAATAATTTGAATCTCCCCTCAAGCTGACTTCTGCTTCGGTTGTCTCAACAGCAATTAACTGTGCTGCTGCTTCCAGATTTCCTTTACACTCTTCTATGGCATCCAAAGCTGCTAAAGCTTCTGGATTATCTGCCAACTGAGTGCGAAACTGACTAATTTCTTCTGGTGTAACAGTAATCATATAATAGTTTGAATCAGTAAATAAACACAGGAAGCATCAAGTAATTATACATTTAATGCTTAGTACGTGACATCAATAGTATGAGTAATCTTGGAAATGCGATCGCAACCCAAAAAATATTAATAAGGTTTTACCAGCAATTAGAATTACTTGATAATTACCCCATGTTTACCAGAAAGTGTCCCCAGTGTGGTGTAGATTTTGACCGGAATTACACAGCACGAGTTCATTGGGATTGATCGCAATACGGTTGGAAAGATGATTCAGTATAAAATTTCACGATTCAAAAACGCGATCGCACAACTTCTTCAAAAACTCTACTGACATATTAAGTTTTTTTGCAATTGTTTCAATTTTATAATTGTC
>JBHJOU010000360.1:0-3948 GCA_050329355.1 Rivularia sp. (in: cyanobacteria) | reverse complement strand
GACTACGACAAGAGTTAAATATTGTTGGTACTCCAAGAAATACAAACTTGCAAAGTTATACACTTTTGGATGGAAGACTTGCAGGTGGAACTTGGCGGGTACAAATGAATAATAACTTTCGTAATCAGCCAAATTTAACTGAATATTTTTTCTATAAACGTAGCGGTCAATTTCGTTATCAATTAGGTCGTCAAAGAGTCGGTTTACATCCACTTGTAAATGGACTTGACCTTACAGGTTTACAATTTGGTTATAGTAATTTACCAACAGAATATTTTCGTTCTAGTTACAGCGCCAACGAACTTTTACCCAGACGTTCTCAATCCACACAAACATTTAGCGGTAGAGTTCCACCAACAAGTGTTGTACAGTTAAGAGTGGGTGGAATTACAGTTGCAGAACAACAGGTAGGATTCGATGGAATATACGAATTTGTTAATGTCAGATTACCCGTTGGTCAAAGTAGTGAAATTGAAGTTTTAGTTTTTGACCGCAATAATTTACGCGCTCCTATTGATATTCGCACTGTAAGAATCAACGCTTCTGATTTACTATTACCAGCAGGAGGTAATGTCCAATTAGGAGGATTAGGTTTTAGTGGTAATTTAATTCAAGATAGTTTATTCAGCGATTTTAATTCCACAGATGAAGGTAAACTTGTTGGTTTCTACCAATTACGTCAAGGACTTTCCAATAATTTAACTTTTGAAGGTTCTTTACAAACAATTCCTAATTCTTTTCAAGGACAAGCAGGATTAATTTGGCGTTTAGCAAATCCCGTTATATTATCAGCAAGTGTGGGAAATTCTTTTGATAAAGTTGGTTATTCCGCAGATTTAAATATTGACTTGGATAAATTAGAAATAAATGCTAATTCTCAGTCATTGCCACAAAATTATCGACGAGGTAAAACAAGCAATGAAATCTTTAATGGGGAACAATATAATCATAGTTTAGAAGCAAGATATCGCTTTAATAATAAACTAAATCTGGGATTTGTTGCTCGCAGCCGTAAAGATGATAACGATTCTGATGAATATATTTTACCTACTTTTTATGCTCGTCCTTTTTCTAACTTATCTCTGAGCGGTAGACCAGATATTTTTGGTGATTATCTATTCAATGCTTTCTTTACACCAAATCGTTCAACTCGATTATCTTTTAACAGTTATGGAGATGCCTATATTTCAGATTTAAGATATGATTTGAATCGTAATTATCAATTATCTTTCGGTTCTGAATTTGGTCGAAGCGCTCCTCCTCGTTATTCCCTAGGTGTTGGTCATAATCCTAATAATTTTAAAGACTTAAGCTGGAATGTGGGATTAGCAATCAGCGATGGAGAAATCGGACCGATCGCAGGGGCAAGTATGCAAGTACTACCGGGTCTATTTGCTAGACTTAATTATGAAGCGATACCTTCTAGAGGAGTTAGTTTCGGTGGATTAGATGACGGTCGTCTGAGTTTATCCTTAACTTCTGATATGTCCGTTGCTGGGGGTAAAATGACTCCAGCCAGATACAGTGGTATTAGCAAGGAACGTGGAGCAATTTCTGGTAAACTGGCAGTCGAAGAAGGAAGCAAAGGCTTTGATTTAAGCGGTTCTATTGTCCGCATTTACGATACTCGCAATAAAAATCTTGGTTCTGCTAGAACTGACTCCAAAGGTAATTTCTTTGTCGGTAATTTACCAGAAGGTGTCTATGTTGTGGAACTTGAACCCGAAGAATTACCCATCGAATTAGCAATATCTAAAACTAGTTTAGTCGCCGAGGTCGCTTCTTCAGGGGTGACTCGTGTAGATTTCCCCGTCAGGGCTGAATATGGAGTTGCAGGAAAGGTTACAGATACATCCGGTCAACCTTTGACACAAGTACGTGTAGAACTAGTAAGTAATACTGGCAAACGAGTATTATCTAGTATGACTGATAGCTTTGGGCTGTATCGTCTTGATGGAGTTCCTGCTGGTAAATATATCTTACAGGTTTCTCCTCTAGATACATTAAATTCTCGAAATAATCTTCCCAAACGACAAGTAGAAATTAACAATCAGTTTGTTTATAATCAGAATTTACAGTTACCTGTTTCCGCAGCAGCGAAAAAGAAATAGAAGTGAAAAGTCGGGTTTTTACAATCATTGTCTTGTTTAAATTATATCTTGCACCACAAGCATAATTAACTACATAACAAAAAAGAAAAATAAAACTGTAATATTTTAGTCCATTTTAATGGAATGAGGGCTATCAGACTGGGATTTGCAATCCCAGGCGGGTAAGAATTAAGTCAAACAATTAGTAATTATTTTGACAAGAGCTTTTTATGGTGCAAGATATGAATTAACAAATATTTAACCTAAAAACCCAACTTCTGAAATTATCAATTTATCCAATTTACTGAGTATCATTTTTTTTAACCTGATAATTTAATTGAACAACTTTGAAATAGTTTAAGGAGGTTCAAAATAATTTTTTATTATATGGCATCACACAATATTAATAATTTTTCTTCAGATAGAAGCAAAAGCTACATTTAATCTAATATATTTATATTTAGAGTCGAATTTCCGTTGTCTCAGTCGCACCTGCCAAACCCAAGGTCATCATGGCGAAATCCAAGAAAACTGCCAATTCAAAGAATTTATCAGACCCAAAATACTATCTCAACCGAGAGTTAAGCTGGCTAGAATTTAATAATAGAGTATTACATGAAGCAATTGATACCAGAACCCCCTTATTAGAACGTCTGAAATTTTTAGCCATTTTCTGCAATAATCTTGATGAATTTTTCATGGTGCGAGTTGCAGCATTAAGTCAACAGGTAGAAGCTAAATTTAGCGGCACAAGTTTTGACGGCCGTACTCCCCAACAACAATTAGAAGAAATTAGCTTTGTCTTGCGTCCTTTAGTCGCTCAGCAGCATCAACATTTTGAAAAAAACCTCCGACCCGAATTAGTTTCTCATGGTATTCATCTTGTTGATTACATTAATTTAAATAATAAACAACGTAAATATTTAGACAATTATTTTGAAGAACAAATTTTTCCTGTAATTACTCCACTCGGTGTAGATCCAAGCCATCCCTTTCCCTACATCTCTAATCTCAGCTTAAATTTGGCAGTTATAATCAAAAATCCCGAAACCGAAGAAGAACTTTTTGCCAGAATCAAAGTTCCTAAAGTACTACCGCGATTTTTGTCTTTACCACCAGAGTTAAGAATTGAAGAGAATGGCAAACCTTCTATCTGGACTGGTGTACCCATTGAACAAGCCATTGCTCACAATTTAGACTCTTTATTCCCAGGAATGAATATCCAGGAATACTATACTTTCCGCATTACTCGCGATGCTGACTTGGCTTTAGAAGAAGATGAAGCTGATGATTTGTTACTCGCGATCGAACAGGAATTGAGAAAACGTCGTGCTGGAGGCAATCCAGTCAGAATCGAATTGCAATCTCAGACACCAAGCGAAGTCCGAACCAAGCTGTTAGAAGTTCTGGATTTATCGGAAAATGATGCCTACGAAATAGATGGTATTTTAGGATTGCGGGATTTAATGTACTTTTTATCATTGCCAGTTCCAGAGTTAAAAGATCCACCCTGGAAAGCCGTAGTACCTTCGAGACTGCAAAGGATCAAAGGAGCAAGTTTAAATCCGAATATACAATCTACAGAGGAGGGGAAAGACTTTTTTTCTGTGATTAGAGAAGGTGATTTGTTAGTACATCATCCTTATGAATCTTTTAGTGCCTCAGTAGTCAATTTTATTATTAATTCTGCCCAAGATCCGGATGTATTGGCAATCAAAATGAGCCTTTATCGCACTTCCGGTGATTCACCAATAGTGGATGCTTTAATCAGTGCTGTGGAAAACGGGAAACAAGTGTCCGTACTTGTGGAACTCAAAGCCCGCTTTGATGAAGAGAACAATATTTACTGGGCTAGACG
>JBHJOU010000062.1:0-5491 GCA_050329355.1 Rivularia sp. (in: cyanobacteria) | reverse complement strand
TATTTTCCACCTGCTTCAGTTAAGATTAATTCTGGTGCCGCAATATCCCAATCTTTTGGTGCAGATGTACCGGAAAGGGAAATATAAACATCTGCTTGTTGTTCGATAATTGCCACAATTTTACCTCCAACACTACCAACTGATTTCTGATTTTTACAGGGTAATTTTTCTAAGAGATAATTTAATTTTTCATTCCGGTGACTACGACTTACAACTAAAGTTAAATCTTGAGGATTTTCAGATTCGGAAACGCACAAAGATTTTCTTTCTCCATTACGAGTTTCAACAAATGTACCGCTGCCTTTAATTGCATAATATAATTTTTCGGCTTCAGGTATTGCGACTAATGCTAATTCCGGACGCTGATTTCTGACTAAAGCAATATGAATCGCGTATTCACCTGTTTTATTAATAAAATCTTTTGTACCATCTAAAGGGTCAATAATCCATACCCATTCAGAATTATTCTTACCATCAATATTTTGATAAGTTTCTTCGCTAATATAACCAAAATCTTCATTTCCCAATTCCGAATGCAACTGCTGCAAAATATAATGACTCACAGCTAAATCTGCTGCTGTCACTGGGTCTTTACCTTTATCGTCTTTATATTGTACATTTAAATCATCTGTTTGATTACCGCGATAGTAAGAGCGCAATATATCGGATGCACCCCAACCGATGGGGCGAATTAATTCTAGAATGGATTGTAAATCTTTCATATTTTTAATTACTAATTGGGAATTGTTTTAACTTGTTCTATCCAACAACGAATACCATGAAATATATCGCAATCCTATTTGTATGTATCGAAATCACGGTGTTCAGATCCCCGACTTCTTCGAGAAGCCGCGGATCTAAATTTGTGGTAAATGTT
Organism: Rivularia sp. (in: cyanobacteria); assembly: GCA_050329355.1. Lineage (GTDB taxonomy): Bacteria > Cyanobacteriota > Cyanobacteriia > Cyanobacteriales > Nostocaceae > Rivularia. The sequence goes on along the minus strand of JBHJOU010000062.1, from coordinate 4,614 downwards.
TCCCATAATACATAGTGACAAAAAATACCATGAAATATATCTCCAGACCTTAGTTTATCAGTAGTTCATATTTTTAGAACATTTAAAATATTAATAAATCAAAATTGCTTCCCTCTTTTGCTCCTTCTCCTAATTGATAAATGCAAAGCGAATCAAAAGTAGGTGTACTGTATATTGTTGGTACGCCAATTGGTAACTTAGAAGATATGACTTTCCGAAGCGTGCGAATATTGCAGTCGGTAGATTTTATTGCTGCTGAAGATACACGTCATACAGGAAAACTTTTAAAGCATTTTCAAATTAATACACCGCAATTGAGTTATCACGAACATAATAGCAACAGTCGCATTCCAGAATTTTTAAATCAATTGCAAAATGGAATTGCGATCGCGCTGGTAACGGATGCTGGTGTACCGGGAATTTCCGATCCCGGTTATGAATTGGTGAAAGCTTGTGCCGAAGCTGGAATTACTGTAGTTCCGATTCCTGGTGCGGTTGCAGCAATTACGGCTTTAAGTGCTTCAGGGCTTCCCACAGATAAATTTGTATTTGAAGGATTTTTAAGTGCTAAATCAAAACAACGGCGATCGCACTTAGAATTATTGAAGTCAGAAGAGCGTACTTTGATTTTTTACGAATCCCCTCATCGTTTGCGCTCAACTTTAGAAGATATGAGAGAAATATTTGGTGGCGATCGACAGATTGTCTTAGCGCGAGAATTGACTAAAATATATGAAGAGTTTTGGCGCGGGACTATCACAGGTGCTTGTAAATACTATGAGCAGAAAGTTCCCATAGGTGAATATACTCTAGTGATGGCGGGTAATACACCCACTCAGCAGGAGTTTAGCCAAGCAGAACTCATAGAAAAGTTAGAAACAATCATGAATCAAGGAATATCACCTTCACAAGCCAGTAGACAGCTAGCTGCATCGACTTCTTTACCCCGTCGTCAACTTTATCAACTCGCCCTTACATTAAAAAATTCGGATTTTCAGATGCCAGATACATAGATGATAATCGGATTGGAAGGTAAAATAGTAAATCTGGAAATTCAGCAGTAGATTACTGTTTGATTGTTCCAGTTTCGCTTGATTTGAGGTAGCTACCGGAGTATCTTCACTCCGAGCAACCAGCACATTACAATAAAGTAAAAATATAGTAGGAAGATAACGAGGGATTAGGATGACCCAAGTGGTTTTAGGTGAAAATGAAGGAATAGATTCAGCTTTACGCAGGTTTAAGCGTCAAGTTTCCAAGGCTGGGATTTTGGCTGATGTTAAATACCATCGGCACTTTGAAAATCCCCAGGAAAAGCGTAAGCGTAAAGCAGTAGCAGCAAGACGCAAACAACGTTTTAGATAGGTAGGAGTAAGTACTTTTACTAGTTAAAACGTTAGTAATCTATAACTGTTCACGAACGGGACACTTGTAATCTCAAAGTAATGATTTTTACGAATCTTACACTTAAAGTTAGTCCCTAATGGCTTTTCGGAAGGGATAAAGGGGAGCCACTGCGTTGCGGAAGTCCCCTCTGTTGTCGCAAGTGGCGTGGTTGTAGTTTCCCCATCTTGAATTTCTTCGAGTAATAAGTTTTTTAGGCAATGTTATATTTGTCTATAAAATTTATAACTAACGTCATAATATATCTAAACACTTACGCGAGAAATGGAAAAAAAGGAGTTTTTTAAAGTATCTTGAAACTTCCAAAATATAGTTGAATGAGGCACATTTTCACCATTAATTGCCCATCAACGAATTGATTTTACCAGCAACCATCGTCGAATCGGCGATGGTTATTTGTTAGATAGATTTGGGATACATTCGATCGGTTAAAGAAGTCGGGTTTTTGTAACAATTTTCTTGTGTTAGAGATACTTATTTTAAAAACCCGACTTCTCACCCCAGGAATATTCAATCTTTTTTAGAATCAGGGACATTTAAATTCTTTTTATTACAATCATTCATGGCTTTTTCGACACCTTTTTTAAGACATAATTCCACACATTCAACTACATAATCTAAAACAGAAGAAATCAACTCATTTTCTTCAGGAGAAAACCTACCTAAAACATGAGAAATATTACTACCATTCTCGCTATCTTCTAATTTTTTTGGTCTACCAATACCAATACGTAAACGAGGGAAATCCTTAGAACTCAAATGAGAAATAGTGCTTTTCATGCCATTATGTCCCCCAGCAGAGCCAGACAAACGCAAGCGAACTCTTCCCACAGGTAAATCCATATCATCATAAATAATCAATACAGATTCTGGCTTTAATTTGTACCAAGAAGCCACCGCTCCAATTGCTTGTCCCGAAAGATTCATGTAAGTTAAAGGCTTGAGTAAATGAACTTTTTTGCCTCCGGGTGCAGTAGTTTCAGCATACTCACCTTTAAACTTACGATTTTCGCTCAGAGATACTTTCCAAGAACGGGATAAAGCATCAATTGCAGCAAAACCGATATTGTGGCGTGTTTTATCGTACTTAGGTTCTGGATTCCCCAAACCAACAATTAATTGAGGAATTAATAAAGTTTTTTTATCAGCAGTTTGCATAGAAAGAATAAATTATCAATTTATCAATAACTATAAATTATCAAGAAAGATAAAAAGCAGGATGAAAATTAATTTTCTATCATGTATATTGTTTTTAAACAATGATTGATATTTAAAAAAATTATCTTCACCCTTCAACCTTTAACCTTTAACCTTTAACCTTTAACCTTCAACCTTCAACCTTCAACCTTTAACCTTTCAACTTCCTCTACCTTTTCTATGGCACTTATTTGCTTATGTTCAAGTTCGGCTGTAGTCTTGACAGCTTCCTCTAATTGTGATGCTTCTTTTTTAAACTCATCTTGAAACTCTTGGGAAGCATCTTGAAAAGCACGAACTGCTTTTCCCAAACTACGACCCATTTCTGGTAATTTTTTCGGACCAAAAACCAATAGCGCTACAACCATGATTACAGCCATTTCCGGTAAACCGATACCAAATATATTCATGTGTTTTCTCCTACAATTTCAAAACTGTCTTTGAATCGACATCTGTAGTTTAGCGATTTATCGCTCAAAATAAAGAATATGGTATTACTCCAACCCAAAAAAACCCGGTCAAATCAGCCGGGTTAAAGTTTCATGTGAGAATATTTGTATTAGAACTATGTGGAAAAGTACTTTGCTTAATTACCCAAGCTTCGCCAATCCACATTAACACCCTCAATCATGATTGATTTGTTATAAAGTTGCAGAATAATCAACAGAAAAACAAAAAATAACAGCATGAAAACAGCCATCAATGGGGTAGTACCCCAGCCAGGAGCCACTTTCCCGTACTCAGCATTTAAGGGTCTGAGAACATCTCCCAAACGTGTTCTTTGTGCCATAATCAAATTCCAGGTTAATTAGCAAAACATTTTTTAATCTTCTGTAATATTGTATAAGAATAGTACTCATAATATATACCCATTATGGAACCCGCAATAGTTCTTAGTATTTCTGTAGCCGCCGTCTTGATTACAGTTACAGTAATGTCCGTCTACACCTCCTTCGGCCCTCCTAGTAAAGAACTTGGAGACCCTTTTGAAGACCATGAGGATTAAGTTTTAAAGTTGATAGTGGACAGTTTCCTGCCCCCTGCCCGCTGCCCCCTGCCTCTACTTTGACCTTTAACCTTTAACCTTTAACCTTAAAACTAGCGATTTTCCACGGCTCAATTGCAAATTCTGAAGTCGGTAGAGGACGTTCTAATAAATCTACAGATTCTGTTACAGTTAAGCCGATATCGCTGGTGAGTTTAAATTCTGCTGTTTCCCCGTGACATTCGTAACAACGGAGAATCCATTGTTGGGGGTTGTCTTCGGTTTGTTTAAATGCCATTAAGACTAAATTCTGGGCGGATATATCGATAAAGCTGGCTTTGTCTAGTAATGTTTTATTTGGTGATGTTGTTGACGTTTGATAATTCAGTTTTTTCTCACAAAGCACTACTTTTAAAGGTTGGTTGAATTCATATCCACGCTTCACGGTTTGCGCTTTCTGCCAACTTCCTGCATGGGGATATAAACCATAGCTAAATTCGTGATGTCCTTTATCAGCTTGTGGATTGGGCCATTCTGGACTCCTCAATAAGCTTAAACGTAATTGATTAGGTTGAGCATCGTAACCGTATTTACAGTCGTTTAATAAGCTAACACCATAGCAAGCAGAATTATTTTCGTCTTGTTTGTTTTGTTGTGTTAAATCAGCCCAACGTAATGCAGGAACTTCCCATTTCGCTTTTTCCGCTGGGGTTTGGGGTTTTGTTGTGCGTTCAATTGCACCGCAAGGAATTTCATAGGTAGCAAAACTTGCTTCTAAGTTTAATGGAAATGCAGCTTTGACTAAAACGTGACGTTCTAACCAGTTAACTTTGGTGGCAATTTTCAAGATTGGGGAAGCAGCTTGCAAAATATAGTCTTGAATAAATTCCGATTCTGCCAACTGACGCACTACCCGCAAACGATTTTGTAATAATCCTTGTTCAAGCCACTTGATAGATTTTAATTCAAGCGGTGGTAGCAGATGTTCGGCATAATTGGGGTCGATATTCCATGCATCCCAATATTGA
>JBHJOU010000103.1:0-4274 GCA_050329355.1 Rivularia sp. (in: cyanobacteria) | reverse complement strand
AAGCGCTTCGAGCTATCTGAAGATTTTATGGCACAAATGACGATTGAACAACTCAAAACTCAATTAAATCAATTTGGGGTAACTCCTCAACAAATGTTCGATCAAATGAATTTGACTTTAGAGCGAATGAAAGCTGATTTAGAAAGAAACCCTTAATAAAGTTATGAGTTAGGAGTTATGAGTTAGGAGTTAGTACTACCGGAGTTATGAGTTATGAGTTATGAGTTAAGAGTTAAAAGTTTCCTTGAGATCAAGGTTATGCTTCTAACTCCTGAACTTGATGCATAACTATGCAAAAAATTATTTTGCCTTGGGACGAGGAAATTGTGAAGGTGGTTTAAAACTCTGTGCCGGTACATCTTTGAGCGCCCGCACCATAAAATCGCGCCAAATCGGTGCTACGTCACTACCACCTGTTGCGCCCCTAGACAAGGTTCTGTTATCGTCTCTACCAACCCAAACAGCAGTAGTTAATTGCGGTACTGTACCTACAAACCAGATGTCTTTTTCTGAAGAGGTGGTTCCCGTTTTACCTGCTGCGGGACGACCGAGAGCAGCATTTTTACCCGTACCGTCAGTAATTACACTTTGAAGAGCGCTGATTGTAGAAGCAGCAGCCCATGAATCTAACACTAGTTTGGGTTTTGGTGTATTGTCTAGTAATACATTGCCACTACTATCGGTAATGCGGGCAATTACTGTAGTTGGTGATTGCCAACCATAATTAGCAAAAGTCGCATAAGCTGAAGCCATTTCTAATGGTGTCATTCCAATCGCACCCAGAGGCAGAGAAGTTACTGGTTCCATTGGACTCATAATACCCAAAGTCCGGCTAGTTTCAACTACCTTATTCATCCCGATAGCTTTACCAATTTTGATCACCGGAATATTACGAGACAACTTGAGAGCATGACGAATTGACATTGCACCGCCAAAACTGTTGTCGTAGTTACGTGGACTATACCAACCACTACCGTCTCGATAGCTGACTGGAGTATCATACACAATTGTATCCGGCGTGTATTTCCCAGTCGCAAATGCGGCGTAGAAAACAAAGGGTTTAAAAGCAGAACCAGGCTGTCTTTGAGCTTGGGTAGCACGGTTGAATTCGCTGGTTTTAGGATCTACACCACCAACTAATGCTTTAACGAAATGAGTTCGGGGATCTACAGCTACCAAGGCAATTTCATTTTTATATAAACCGCGACTCAACAATCGAGAATGCCATGTTTTAACAACATTCTCTGCCATTTGCTGAAAATTGAGTTCGACGGTAGTTTGTACTCGCATACCACCTTTGAGTAATGCATCCCGACCAAATTTTTTGGCTAACTCTCGCGAAACTTCGTTTGTAATGTAAGGTAAAGCGCTTCCTTGGAAAGACTTGATTTTTCCTAGCTTAATTTCTTCGTTAAGTGCGTCATCGTGTTCTTTTTGGTCAATCCAGCCCAAAAACAGCATTCGTCCTAAAACGATTTTCTGTTGGTATTTTGCCTTTTTGATGTCAATGAATGGGCTGTATTGCTCTGGTGCTTGAATTAATCCAGCCATCATTGCCGATTCAGCCAAAGTTAATTGACCTGCTGATTTGTTAAAGTAACTACGTGCGGCAGTTTGAACGCCATAATTGTTATGACCCCAATACACTTGATTGAGGTACATTTCCAAAATATCGTTTTTAGAAAGAATTTGTTCTAAACGAATTGCTAATACAGCTTCAGCTAACTTACGAGTGTATTCCCGTCGTTGGTTAAGAAACAGGTTTTTCACCAACTGCATGGTGATAGTTGAAGCACCTTGACTAACTCCACCAGATGTATAGTTAGTGACAATGGCACGTCCTATACCTTTAGGGTTTATACCATGGTGGTAATAAAAATCGCTGTCTTCACTTGCTAGTACGGCTCGCTTTAATTCCGGAGATATTTTATCCGCAGTCACAACTTCGCGGTTAGCTTCACCGTGTAAACTCGCAAGTAGTTTACCTTTAATGTCATAAATGTAAGTTGTTTCTGAAGGAAAGAAGTTACGTAGCTGTCTGACATCTGGTAAATTACGGAAACTAATTGCTAAGCCGACTAATCCTCCGGCTACAATAGAGCTTGTCAACATAGTGGCAGCTAACAAAGTTCCACCAGCTACCTGACCGATTCCTTTGATAAAATCAAAGCCTGACGAAACCTGAGCCTTGGGCTGCTTTTTTTCAAAAGTCCTAGATGACACGGCTATCTCACTTCCTCACTTGTAAATAATAAGTCTAATTAATAAAGGCAGGGCAGGGCAGTTGTTTTTTGTAGTTGTTTTTTTGTAATTATATAAGGACGGTTAGATCAGCCATAAGAGATCAGCCATAAGATTATTTAAGAGCGATCGCCATCAAGTCAACACTATAAGCAACAAAACAAAATTAGGAGTATGGAGCAAAATTTTGATTGGCTACATCGGGGTACTGTAGAAATTTTTCCACAGGGGGATAATTCTGATCAAGAATCCACGAGTCTGGAAAAGTTGTTGACAACAGCAAGTAAACCTTTAAGAATTAAATTTGGTATCGATCCAACAGGTGCGGATATTCACCTTGGTCATAGTATACCAATGCGGAAACTTAGAGCTTTCCAAGATAATGGTCATACAGCAGTACTAATTATTGGTGATTTTACCGCTAGAATTGGCGATCCATCCGGTAAATCAGAAACACGTCGTCAACTTACACAGGCACAAGTCGAGCAAAATGCTAAAAGTTATTTAGACCAAGTTCGACCCATTTTGGATTTTGACACCCCAGGTAGACTAGAAGTACGTTATAACTCAGAATGGCTCGAAAAATTGGACTTGGGGCAAATTTTAGAGTTACTTTCCACAATGACAGTAGGACAAATGTTAGCAAAGGAAGGCTTTGCCGAACGTTATAAAAAAGAGAATCCGATTTTTATTCATGAGTTCCTATATCCATTAATGCAGGGTTACGATTCGGTTGCTGTATCTTCAGATGTCGAATTAGGAGCAACTGACCAAAAGTTTAACATTGCTGTCGGGCGAGATTTACAACGTCACTTCGATCAAAAGCCACAATTTGGACTGTTGTTACCAATTTTAGTTGGTACCGACGGCGTTCAAAAAATGTCTAAATCCCTGAATAACTATATAGCCGTTAAAGAACATCCTTCACAAAAGTATCAAAAGTTACAGGGAGTTCCTGACGAACTCCTATCTCAATATTTTGAACTACTTACAGAATTATCTTTAGACAATCTGCCAGAAAATCCTCGCGATCGCCAAAAGTTATTAGCTAAAGAAGTAGTCACTCAGTATCACGGAGAACAAGCGGCTCAAGAAGCAGAACTAGCTGCAACATCTGGGGGTAAAACAGGAGAAGTTCCAGAATATTCCTTAGCTCAAGTTGAATTCCCCGCAAAACTATTCTATCTTCTCAATGTTAGCGGTTTATGTAAAAGCAGTGGCGAAGGCAGAAGAAAAATTCAAGAAGGTGGTGTGCGTTTAGACGGTGAAAAGGTGACTGATACTGATACAACCTTCGATAATTCAGCCGAATTGCAAGGTAAAGTTTTGCAACTTGGTAAAAATAAGTTTGTCAAATTAATTTAGTTAGTGGTTGGTTGTTGGTGGTTAGTTGTTGGTGGTTGGTTGTTGGTGGTTGGTTGTTTATACAATAATTATCAATTCCTGAACACGGATTGAAACGGATGGAAGGGATTTCACTGATTTAATTACTCTGTTAGCAGTTAACAATTACTTATTCCTAACTACCAATTAAAAAGGATTACACTAATTTTATTACCAATTACCTATTACCTATTACCTATTACCCAATGCAAAAAATCATAGTCCCTCTAGATGTAGCGGATGAGTCGAGTGCGATCGCGCTTATAGAAAAGTTATCTGAAGTTACTTTTTTTAAAGTTGGTTTGGAATTGTTTACCAGTTGCGGACCAAAAATTTTGGAAGCGTTAAAATTTCGCGAAAAAAGAATTTTTTTGGATTTAAAGTTTCATGATATTCCTAATACTGTGAAAGGTGCTTGCCGTAGTGCTGCTCGTTATGGAGTAGATTTACTGACAATTCATGCGAATGCTGGTAAAGATGCGCTCCAAGCTGCTACTGAGGGTTTAGCTGAAGGTGCGACACAAGCAGGGATAGAACCACCGAAATTGATTGCGATTACTTTGCTGACTAGTATTTCTTCTAGACAATTGGCATTTGATTTAAAAGTTCCTTTAGAATTACCAGAATATGCTTTACAAATGGCACTTTTG
>JBHJOU010000457.1:0-3313 GCA_050329355.1 Rivularia sp. (in: cyanobacteria) | reverse complement strand
GTGTCTTCTTTAACTCTTTTCACAATTCCTTGAAATACAATCGGAGTGCTATTTACTCTTTGAGAAATAGTTGCTGGTTTACTTCCTGGTGCTGGAGAACAAGCATAAGCCGATTCCATGGGAGATAAAGTTAGAACTAGAGAAATTGGTAGACTTAATCCAATTATTCCTAACAAAAAGCGAGATGAAGATTTCAAATTCAACATAAATTATCAATGAATTAACTGATTAATGTATAAAAATCAAAATTGAGAAACAGGTTAATAACAAATAAGACTTCACAAATTTTATTCAGGTTCCTATCGTTAAACTAATAAACTATTTCACAACAATAAAATTATATCTTTAGGTAGATGTAAAAACTCAATTAGTCTTAGCTGATAATTGCCTCTTAATGGAAAATCTTTAAAATTAATATTTCCCAAAGACCTAAAAATGTGGTAGGAAACATTGATATACTTCAGCAAATTTCAGCAAATTTTCGATACAAATTGAAATATAAAAAGACGTAGCAATACGCCCCGTCTCTACAGTAAATATAAAAAATAACTTTAATCCAAAATCAATCCAAAATCTAAAATCCAAAATCCAAAATCCTATGTCCGACACCCAACAGGTAAGCAACGCTGTAGCCAATCTTTATAATACATATCCCTTTCCCCCAGAACCTTTACTCGACGAACCACCACCAGGCTATAACTGGCGCTGGAATTGGTTGGCTGCATACAATTTTTGTACCGGACAAAAACCCCTAAAACAAGATATCCGTATTCTTGATGCTGGTTGCGGTACAGGGGTAGGAACCGAATATTTAGTTCATCTCAACCCCCAAGCATCGGTAGTTGGAATTGATTTGAGTGCAGGTGCGCTGAATGTTGCTAAAGAACGCTGTCAACGTTCGGGTGCGAATCGTGTTGAATTCCATCACCTCAGTTTGTTCGACGTAGAACAATTACCCGGTGAATTTGATTTAATTAACTGCGTCGGTGTTTTGCATCATACATCAGAGCCGATTCGCGGCATTCAAGCTTTAGCGAAAAAACTAGCTCCTGGCGGTTTGATGCACATCTTTGTATATGCTGAATTGGGACGCTGGGAAATCAGCTTGATGCAAAAGGCGATCGCACTACTCCAAGGAGACAAACGCGGTGATTATCGCGATGGTGTCAGTGTTGGCAGAAAAATATTTGATTCTTTACCAGAAAATAATCGTATAGTCAAGCGAGAGAAAGAGCGTTGGGCTTTAGAAAATCAGCGTGATGAAAACTTTGCTGATATGTATGTTCATCCCCAAGAGATTGATTACAACATCGAAACTTTGTTTGAATTAATTGACGCTTCCGGTTTGGATTTCGTTGGTTTTTCCAACCCCGGTTACTGGAATTTAGAAAGACTTTTAGCAAAAGCCCCAGAATTAATCGAACGAGCCGGAAATTTAGGAGAACGGCAGCGTTACCGATTGATAGAATTATTAGACCCAGATATTAGTCACTACGAGTTTTTTCTGAGTCGTCCACCCCTAAGTAAAGCTGACTGGTTAGATGAAAATCAGCTTATTGGAGCAATTCCAGAGTTAAATCCTTGTATAGATGGATTTCCGGCATCCAGTATATTTAATTACGACTATCAACTAATTAGATTGTCAGAAAACGAGATAGCCTTTATGCAAAACTGCGATGGAAGCTCAACAGTAAAAGAAATTTTGCATAAAGTTGAATTAGACTTAGAAAAAATCAAAGAACTTCAGAAACAGCAATTGATAATGCTTAGTACAGGTTAAAGGTCAAAGGTTAGAGATTAAAGGTTAAAGGTCATAATTCTACTGATTTTTCCCCATTACCCATTACCCATTACCCATTACCAATTACCTATTCCCCAATTAACTGTTAACTGAGAACAGTTCGACCTTTACTAAATGCTAATATCACTCATGACAACCTGGTCGAGCCACGGGTAAAATCCTGGATAAGAGTTTTTCTGCTCCGCTATCTTCTTCTCTCCAAGAATGTCGAATATAGATAGCCTTTGAACAACACACCTATCTCTGTTTGTCATCCGTGTTTTTAAGTAACTTAAATTACTGTATTTTGCGGTGAATGTTCTCTATGTTTGTAAATGTGTCGAAAAATTAAGGCAACAGCTTAGTTGAATGATGTTTTTTGGTAACAAGAAGTTAATTGTTTTTTTCTAAAGTAATGTTACCCAACCATGATATGATTCAACTGACTGGATTTACAGTCAACATCAAACTTCTGTACTGGTTTCAAGTCCCGTGAGCTTGTCAGACAAAACGATTGAATCCGCGCCTTCGACAATAGAAAATGCTCAACCTGGTTTTGAGGACGCAGAGCCAGGGAATCCCATGCAAGATTTCTACAACCTTTATCAAGAGTTGTTAATCATAACTCTTGCTTTAACGGGAGTTGTTTTTGTGTGCGTCTGGATATTTTATTCCTTAAACATTGCTCTAAATTATTTAATTGGAGGATGTGCTGGCTTACTTTATCTGAGGATGTTGGCAAAAGATGTTGAGCGCTTAGGTAGAGAAAAGCAAGAGCTGAGCAAGACTCGGTTAGCTTTAATAGTGTTGTTGATTTTACTAGCAGGAAAGTGGAATCAATTGCAAATCTTGCCTATATTTTTGGGCTTTTTAACCTATAAAGCAACGCTGATAATCTACGTAATTCGTGTGGCATTCAATCCTGACTAGCATAAAACTGGGTAACTTAAAAAGTAATATCTCCAGTTAATATGGTCGAAACGTAGTAATGGTTAAGTAAATGGTAGATTTTCTGAACGCTTTTAATTCTATGACTCTTGCAGAATTAGAAGTAGGAAAACATCTGTATTGGCAAATTGGAAACTTAAAATTACACGGACAGGTATTTCTGACATCTTGGTTTGTAATTGCCGTGCTGGTACTAGTTTCCATCTTAGCAAGTAGTAATATTAAGCGGATTCCGAGCGGTATACAGAACTTAATGGAGTATGCCCTAGAATTTATTCGGGATTTGGCTAAAAACCAGATTGGCGAAAAAGAATATCGCCCTTGGGTGCCATTCGTAGGTACTTTGTTTTTGTTCATTTTTGTGTCAAATTGGTCAGGGGCGCTTGTTCCTTTCAAGTTAATAGAGTTACCTGAAGGAGAATTAACTGCTCCTACTAGTGACATCAACACAACTATTGCTTTAGCATTGTTGACATCATTAGCGTATTTTTACGCTGGGTTCAGCAAGAAGGGTTTAGGATACTTTGGCAACTACGTTCAGCCGGTATCGTTCATGTTGCCTTTCAAGATAATTGAAGACTTTAC
>JBHJOU010000781.1:0-5555 GCA_050329355.1 Rivularia sp. (in: cyanobacteria) | reverse complement strand
TATGTTTTGCTCTTCCTGATACATTAGATGCATCTAAGTGCTTTGATGTTTCTGGTTTTAATGTGGTTTTTTGGCTTCTCCACTCTTACAACTTTATCCGGATTGGACTAAATGTGCTTAGAACTAACTTAGTTATATATGCACCTCAATCTTTAATTCCTCAGTAAGACTCATATTTACTGGAGTTTTTTGCGATTTTTTGATTATTAACCCGTCGCGATCGCACCAAAATGCATTTTAATTCACCGAGAAATTAAATCTGGGTGGTCAGAAAGCAAGATCAATACAAAACCTCGCTGCATTATCATTCAAAAATTACTGGATAGCGTGCGAACAGATACAAACGCATTAATACAAGTTGTTTGCTATACAACTTTTAACAGCGTTTTGATAATTTTATCCGGAAGATACTGGTTAACTTTAGAACACTTTATTGGTAGATGCACCCTGATAACTCACTCCCCTAGTAGACTGCCTTCCACTAGGGGCTTTTTTTACCTTTTTATCCACATAAATCCTAATTTTTATATTTTATCCGGAATTTAACAGTTATAAATAGAACATTTGATTGGTAGATGCACCCTGATAACTGTCTCCCCCGGTAAGCTTACAAGCACGCTGGGGGATTTTTATTTTTGTATAGAGAGTCAAACATAAAGCCTTGCTAACAAATCTATACAGATAATTAAATCTACTTAAGTACTTACTGAAGTAAATTATTCCTAGGTACACCCTGATAACTAACTCAGTACTTACTCAAGGTTTTTTCCTAAGTAACACAACCTAAATATTCAATTGTTACTCAGTCGTTCTCAGAGTATAACCTGTATTAACCGCTAAGTAGCAAAATCTATTTAAGTAGGATATTTAATTTAACACACTTATCGTCCTGTTTTACATTAGGGCGATCCTTTCGGGCAAGGCTTCGCAAGAATCGCCTTTCAACTTTCTTTAATAAAACTAAAGTTTCGCCTCAGTACCTCTATGCGTCTACAGAAAAGTCGGGTTTTTACGATTAATACCTGTAATATCAAAAAACAGTCGTAAAAACCCGACTTCTTACCCGATTGAAAAAATCAATAAACTACAATTTTAAAGACTTGATCTCACTTGTCGATCTAAGGGGTTGAAAAGTTCCCCAGATTCTAAAAGTTGGTTTTGACAATTGATAATTAATGGTTTAATTGACAATTATTAATTATTCAAAAAGTCTTTAACTAGTAACTTCAAAAGACTTTACTTCTAGTACCGGACCAATCATAGCAGTTGTCATCACATCTTCGCGTACAATTCCGGTAACTTGTGCTTTTTGTCCTGCTTGGAGTAAGCTTTTATCTGCTCCTCTCATGATTTCATAGGTTTTTCCATCTTCACCTATTAAAGCCCAAGCACCCATGCCAATATCGCGGCGTTCAATGGTACCTTTTACTGTAATACTCATAATTTTTTGTTAGTAGTTAGTTGTGGGTTATGGCAATGTTGACAGTTAAGGGTTGGGGGGAATAGGGAAGGAAATGTTTTAACAATTGTGACTACCGCTATAACAGTGAGCAGTTAACAGTATTATTTTTGTTCACTGTCAACTGTCAACTGTCAACTAAACTGGTTGTTCTTCGTTTTTCACCGCCAAACGAACCAGTATAAAGCAAAGAAGTGCATTAGTAATTAAAAATCCACGAGCTAATATACCACTTCCGATTCCCCACACTGCTGGATCTGTTATAGAACTTACAGCCAAGCAAGCTGCAACACCCAAACTCGAACCGATCGCAAACCACTTCCATTGTTGATGTCCGAGTAGTAATGCCATTAAAATAATCGGAACTAAAACGCTGGCAAATAATGGGTTGAAAGCATTGGTTCCCTGTAACGTATTACCTAATTCGGGAATGGAACTACCTAAAAGACGGAAAGGCCATTGAGGAAGGTCAAAGATGTAAAATCCTTTGAGGAAGAATAATCCAGAACTACCTGCAACTAAACCGCTCGCTAGACTCCAACTCCAGGTAAAGGGGAAATAAACTCGCAAAAACCAAGCTAATAAATAAGAACCAACTACCATTAAAATCTTAGGTAGAAGCGCTACAACACCGCCATCAATCCAAAAACCGGGGTTAAAATAGCCGCTATCGCGCAACCAACGGAAGAAATCTTGAAAACTAATTGTTCCTTGCGCTCCAAGAGTCACTGCTGCTTCAGCATTTAACTGTCCAGCACCATAATAGTTTAAGCCATCATCTTGAATTGCTCGTGCTGATTCGGTAAGAGCTTTGAAAATTTGATCGGGTTGTTCTACTCCTGTGGCTTTAATCAGTGCAGCAACACCAGCAACGTGGGGTGCAGCCATACTTGTACCCTGCAAACCAAGGAAGATTTCTTCACCTTTACTGTCCATATCAACAGTTGCTTGGAGAATTTTACCAGCATCGCTACCGCCGGGAGCAGAAATATCTACTCCTGCACCATAATTAGAATAAGGTGCTTTTTCTCCATCGGGACCTAAAGCTGAAACTGCGAAAACGTTAGGATAACGTGCGGGATAGGAAGCGGAATTTTGGTTTTCGTTTCCAGCGGCTGCAATTATCACTACTCCTTTACTGTGAGCGTAATTTATTGCATCTTTCATCAATTGGCTTTCACCACCGCCACCCAAACTCATATTAATTACATCTGCACCATTATCGGCAGCAAATTTAATTGCTTCGGCAATATCGGCTACTGTACCACCACCATAACTACTAAGTACCTTCAAAGGCATCAAACGAGCTTCATAAGCAATTCCGGCTACACCCCAACTATTATTAGTTGCTTGGGCAATAGTACCGGCTACATGGGTACCATGTCCATTATCGTCGTTCGCATTTTCTCTATCGTTTACAAAGTCGTAACCTTTGACAAATTCGGTTTCAACTAAATCGCGTACCTGAGTAATGCCGGTGTCAATCACCGCTACAGTTACACCTTTACCTTTAGTTTTATCCCATGCTCCTTCAACGTTAATATTGTGTAGGTTCCATTGTTTACTGTAAAACGGGTCGTTAGCACCTTTGAACGCTGGCTTTATTTCTTCTACAATAGTGTCCGGTGACGGTAAATATTCAGCCAAACGTGCAACTTCATCTTTTTCGGGATTGCCCAATTCGGGAATTTTATAAATGTAATTTGGTTCGATAAATTCTGTCTCTTGGGCAAATTCTGACTTACGCAGTTCTTTGATTCGCTGTTTATCCCCTTCGATAATATAAACATGATCATCCAGGGAAAATTTATTGTCTAATCGGTGATTGACATTGTACTTTTGATCTATTGCTTGCAAACTTTGTTGCAATTGCTCAGTCGGGATATCTTCCCGGAAATTTAATACAATTGTTTCAAATTCACCGCGAGCTGCGAGTCCCCGGAGGTTAACAAACGTTAACAGGGCAAAACTCAACCCGATGACAAACAAGCAGAATAATATAAGTTTTTTCATCTGAAGCTAAAAGTCGCTATTTGTCAGTTTGAACTACCATAGCTTACACCCAACCTTGTTTGCTTGCATTTGAAGCATATCTACAAACTTTATTCTTCGTTTTTTTCGGTTAAGAAGTGCAGGCAATAGGCAATAGGCAATAGGCAATAGGCAATAGGCAATAGGCAATAATAACTAATCATCCGGACTTGATGTTATTTGGTAGTTTGATAATCCCCATGTGTAAAACGCAGGAGATTCTTGTTTCACCGAGTTAACTTTAATTAAGCGTATAATCATAATTGTTTGAGAATTTTTGGAGAGACTCCAAAGTATGAGCGAAACAGCAGAAAAACTTAAACTCGAACTTTCTCAGCTTTCTACAAAAGAACGTGCTGAAATTGCTCATTTTTTAATTCATTCTCTGGATGAGGTTATAGATGATGACTTAGAGGCGATTTGGGACGAGGAATTAAGCCAACGCTTGGAGGAAATTAATCGCAATACTGCTATTGCAGAACCAGCGTCGCAAGTTTTTTCTGAGTTAAGAGAAAAGTATTCGTGAAGTTTATTGTTATCCATACTGAAGCTAGAAAGGAGCTTGATGCTGCAATTGCCTACTATGAAGCTCAAAAAGTGGGGTTGGGGTTAGATTTACTGTCCGAAGTGGAAAAGGTTATTCTGAAAATTCAGCAAAATCCCAATTTAGGAACTCCACATAAAATCAAAGAAATACGTCGTTATGTTATTCAACGTTTCCCCTATCAGATTTTTTATACGGAACTCGAAGAAGTAATTTGGATTATTGCCATAGCTCATAGTAAGCGCAAACCTAATTACTGGAAGCTAAGAAATCTTGAAAGTTAATCAGCGTTCGCAATATTCTAAATACCATGATTGCTTTTAATTGTGCGATCGCACCACAAAATATTCTTTAAAAAAATCCGATCGCATCAAAGATATTTTTTGAATAAATTTATATTTTACCTATATTATTTGTAAATTATTCAGGTTATCTTATGGAACGCGGACTTTTATGGTTGCCTTTGTTAATAGCATTTTTTTGGTTAGCTTGGCAAGGCTCTAGAGAATTTAAAAAGGTGGAAGGTTATCGTGTTTGGGAAAAAAAATTTGACCGAGCAAAATATGATATTTACGCAGTTTTGGCTCAAAAAGGTCATGATATTACTTGGGGAAAACCGACTGTTAAAGGTATCGTAGATTTGCAAACTTTTTCTTTGAATGATGTTGACAATATCAATCTATTGATAGATGACAAACCTATTGATATAGAAAAATTACCTAGAAAAGCCCAAAAAATTGAATTAGAATTTGTATTTGCCGATGCCTCGAAATCTATTCGCATACCTTTTACAGAAATTCCCTTAGCCGGGGAATGGGGTAAGTTTCTACAAGGTGAGTTGCAACGAATTGAGAATGTTATGGGTAAGTAAAAAAGTAAATTGCAAGAAAGTACGAAAAATACCCAAAGGTAAAATTGGAAATTGTTGCACCCTGAGCGAGATCAAGTCACAAAAAATCTTGTACTTTAAGTTCATAATTAATAATTCATATTTTTTAACAAATTGATGAACATCAAATCAACATCTCAGGTACCCGTCGCTTTAACTATTGCTGGTTCCGATAGCGGTGGTGGTGCAGGAATTCAAGCTGATCTACGTACCTTCGCTTTTCATTGTGTCCACGGTACTAGCGCTATTACCTGCGTGACTGCACAAAACACTTTGGGTGTAACACGGGTTGATGCAATGTCAAAAGAATCTGTTGAGCAGCAAATTCAGGCTGTATGCGAAGATATCGGGGTGCAAGCAGCTAAAACTGGAATGCTGCTAAATCAGGAAATTATTGCTACCGTTGTTAAACAAATCGAAACTTTACAAATTCCCAATTTAGTGGTAGACCCAGTGATGGTATCACGGACGGGAGCGCAACTAATTGATGATGAAGCTGTCAAAACTCTTCGCGATCGCCTGATACCTTTAGCGACGGTTCTAACTCCTAACCGATACGAAGCGCAAATTCTCTGCGGCTTGGAAATTAAATCTCTTGATGATATGAAAGCAGCAGCCCAGACGATTCATGA
>JBHJOU010000181.1:0-3992 GCA_050329355.1 Rivularia sp. (in: cyanobacteria) | reverse complement strand
CCCTGGCATCTGGCAAAGCGCGACCGACAATCACGCTCATCGCATATTCCAGATAAGACCTGGACATCTCGTTTCGCAGATCCGTCGGGATTATCCGCTCCTGAGAGGTTGTCATAACCTAAAAAACTCCAAAAATCGCAAATTTTAGGGCTTAAAATCAAAAAAAAGCCAAATTATTCCAAATGATGCTTGAATAATCGCCATTATTTGGTACAATTTTAGCACATTTTGCGTGTTTTTGCAGAGAATGGGGCTTGGTAATTGGGAATGGTATGTTACGGCTAGGGATAATCTTGCTTGATTTGTTATGGCTTTATTTGCATAATCTGCAAGGTAGCAGTCATCCAGCCTCTAATTTTAGTTGCCTGCGGTATTCTTCGTCTTTGAACCCCATGCAGATTGCATAAGCATGAGGTGCATGAATTGAAATGGCTGTCATCTGTTGAATTGTTTTTGGCGATTGTGCAAATTGGTATTTGGCGATCGCATTTTTATTGGCTTGAATTAATCATGCCAAATGGCAGAATTAATTCAAGACGTTTGGCATGATTCCTTGAATAGCCATATAATATGGGATGTAGCGATTAATCTTGAATAATGCCAGCAAAAAAGACGGGAATGCGGGAACGAGCCGCAATGATGAGTATTCGAGTCGATCCGAATTTATATGAAAGGTACAAACAAAAACTGCAATCTGAAGGTGTTTCAATCACAAATGACATAGAAAGCCATATGCGGGCTTTTCTAGGTGACGCTGTAATAGAGCTTAATGTTGTTGATGTGAATCAATTAATCGAAGACGTGGAGAGGTTGAAAAAAACGATGGGGGAGTTACAGCCAATTTGGCAAGAGAGAATGAGCGACTTAAAAGCCAGTTAAAAGCGATTTCGTCTCAAGTTGACAATATGGTTCAAATAATGAAATCCTCACCCCCTCTTGA
Organism: Rivularia sp. (in: cyanobacteria); assembly: GCA_050329355.1. Taxonomy (GTDB): domain Bacteria; phylum Cyanobacteriota; class Cyanobacteriia; order Cyanobacteriales; family Nostocaceae; genus Rivularia. Next base: position 3,052 of record JBHJOU010000181.1, on the reverse strand, counting down.
TAGGGAGTGAAGTGTTTTAAAAGTCTTGATCAATTCCAGCCTATTTGTCTTGATTATTTGTCAGCACGGCTATAAGCTTTAGGTAAGTAGCTTTGCTTACCGAACCATGAAAACTAAGTATGGAACCAACATCCACCCAAGCAAGAAATGCAATTCGGGTTTGCGCTCAACTTACGAGAGTTTACAAACAAATAGACCTTGTAAGATTAGATGAGCGCACTAAGAACATTTACATTTTGGCTAATAATTCCATAGAAGCCGAGATAGCACCAACTGGAGAAATTTTTTGGTTATGACTTTACCTAACTTTGACGAAATGCCTTTAGAACAGCTAAGGGTATACATTTTAGAACATCGTAACGACGATGCGGCGTTTCAAACTTACATCAGCAGGAAACGCGCTCAATCTCCGAACTCAATTCCAATGACAATTGAACAAGCAGAAGCCGAATTACAAAGACGATTTGGTCAAGCAAGTTAATGCTTTTACGAACAAGCGTTGTGTTTACGGCACGACGCTTTTTATCGGTAATTACCCCAACTTTATTAAATTTTCATTCGGTAGTAAATATTTAGTAAAGGTAGTTAATTAGACCTTGGAGGTCGACGACATCAAGCCGAAGTAATAGAATATCTTGATGAATTTGAATTACCGAACTAATTAAATTACTCGAAAAAATCAATCTTGTCCCAAGATCGTAGCCAAAAATTGATATCAAGCCGCCAACAGCAGAATCATGGAAAGAAATTCAAGAACTATTTTTAAATTCTTAACTCCGGTGATACTAACTTAGGAATAGCCACCATTGTGTCTTGAGCGGGGGTTGGTGCGTGACACTACAAAGTTTATGATTACGTTCCGGCATTTTTCAAAGTGTCACACACCCGTTGCAAAAAAAATGTGCCTTTTTGCTAAGTCCTATAACTATTAAACAAGTCTCAAAAAACCTGCTCTAATTTCATAAAATCGCGCTGCACCTCGTTAATCAAAGATTTATTTTTCGGGTCAGTTTTCAAAGCTTTTTTCAGGTAAATTCTTGCCTTAAGCAACTGTTTTTCAGCAATTAACGCCCTTCCCCAAAGTTGATATGATATGGCTAACCATTGTCGTACTTCAGCATCATTAGGCAAACGTTCCACCAAAGCTTCCGCCAGCGCAATAGCTTGCGGGAAACGTCTTTCCTTCAAAAACTGCTGTAGCTGTTCGTAGGTTTTCCACTTCAAACGTCGCTCAATTTCTTCAATTTGGGGGGGTTTTGGTTTCGGCTGTTGGGATGGCGATCGCAATGGTTGTGAATGTGAACTGTGCTGCGGTGTCTCCTCTACCCGATCTGATTTCTTTTGTAGCGTTTCAACAGCTTGCGATACATTTTGATGGGAACTTTGCTCTTGAGGAGGTATAAATTGCAATAGAAACTTATACGCCTCAGTTAAGGCAATAAACTTTTCTTTAGCTCTTTCATCATTGGGATTAATATCAGGATGATATTGCTGTGCCAGTCGGCGATAAGACGATTTGATGTCAGGAAAAGAAGCTCCCGACCTTAAACCTAATAAACGGTAGCAATCTAAAAGATCCATTTGCAGCTATCCGGAGCGCACTTTTTAACAGCGATCAACTTACCTAATTATTCAAGTAAGTGACTGATTATAGTATGTTTACAGCAATAAGCTGAAGTTACTAATGATAAACAGTAAAGTTCCAAGTTAAAGTTCATAACGTACACAATAGGAGTTAGTACCACCGGAGTTAGGAGTTGTAGAGACGTAGCATTGCTACGTCTGTACCGGAGTGAGGAGTGAGGAGTTAATAAAACAACTGTCCACTGTCAACTGTCCCCTTGTCTCCCCATCTCCCCATCTCCCCATCTCCCCTAAACAGGCCGCTCTTCAATCACTTTGTCAATCAAACCATATTCTTTGGCTTCTTCAGCGGACATGAAAAAGTCACGATCCATGTCTTTTTCAATTTTTTCAATTGATTTACCAGTATTCTTGGCATAAATGCCGTTTAGCTGATGACGAATCCGCAGAATTTCCCTGGCTTCAATTTCAATGTCGGTTGCTTGTCCGCGAGCGCCCCCGGAAGGTTGGTGAATCATAATCCGCGAATGGGGTAAGGCCAATCGCTTACCTTTGGTTCCACCAGCAAGCAAGAACGAACCCATGGAAGCAGCTAAACCCACACAAATTGTCACCACATCCGACTTGATGTGCTGCATGGTGTCAAAAATCATCAATCCAGAGGTGACCATTCCACCAGGTGAATTGATGTATAAATAAATATCTTTACCTGGGTCATCCGAATCCAGATATAGCATTACCGCGACAATTTGGTTAGCGAGTTCATCATCAATATCTCGCGGCAGAAAAATAATCCGTTCGCGATAAAGACGATTGTAAATATCAATCCACTGAGTATATTGTTCCCCCGGCATCCGGTAAGGAACTTTTGGCACGCCAATAGGCATAATTCTATAACTCCGTTTTATAGTGTACTGGGAATGGACAATCAATTTTGGATTTTAGATTTTGAATTTTAGATTTTACATTTACGTCTATGCGGAGCCATAATTAAAACTGAATTGTTTGAAACCGTGAATAATTCAATCCAAAATCCTTTGATCTAAAATCTAAAATTGTTTCAGTGAGTAATTTAATCCGATTAAGATATGCAAACCTATTATTAAAGGATGCTAGCCGCTACAGGATGAGCAAGTTCTTCTTTTTCAAACACGCGGTCAATTAAGCCGTATTCCACAGCAGCTTGAGGTGTCAAGTAAAACAAACGATCCATATCCTTCTCAATTCTTTCAGTAGTTTGCCCGGTATTACGAGAAAGAATATCTAACATTGTCCGCTTATTTGCCAAAACTTCTTTAGCTCGGATTTGAATATCCGTCGCTTGACCTTGGGCGTAGCTTTTGGGCTGGTGCAGAATAATAGTAGAGTGAGGTAAGCTAGCGCGACAACCTTTAGAACCAGCACTCAAAAGCATTGCAGCCATTCCCATCGCCGAACCAATACAAATAGTGTGAATGGGAGGCTTAAT
>JBHJOU010000639.1:0-13654 GCA_050329355.1 Rivularia sp. (in: cyanobacteria) | reverse complement strand
ATAAATCTGACACTTTCAGCTAGTATTCTATTTTGTAATCCAGGAATAACAGTAGTTTTGTTTGCCATTAAACCACGATAGCCAATTTCAGCTACAGTTTGAGCATCCATCATATTCTTACTTTTGACTAATTTTGAGTCCGACATTCCAGTTCTGTGATGAAAAGCAGATGCTGTCGGCCCAGGACAAAGAACTGTTACAGTCACACCCGTACCCTCTAATTCATTGGCGATCGCCTGGGAAAATGAAAAGATATATGCCTTAGTTGCAAAGTATACTGCCATTAAGGGTCCCGGTTGAAAAGCAGCGGTGGAAGCAACATTTAATATTTTGCCTTTACCTTGCTTTACCATCTGTTTGAGAAACAATTTGGTTAAATGTGTAAGAGATACCATGTTAACCTGCATCATTTCTAATTCAGCATTTAAATCTGTTTCGTTAAATAATCCATAATTACCAAATCCAGCATTATTTACTAGTACATCAATTTTGATTGATGACTGATTAACTTCTGTAAAAATTTCTTTTGCTGCCAAAGGAACTGATAAATCTTTCACAATAGTTTTGACTGAAATGCCAAATTTATTGGGTAATTCATCTGCTATTTCGGAAAGCTTTTGTTGATTTCTATCTACCAATACAAGATTATATTTATTTTGAGCAAATATCTGCATTAATTCATAGCCAATCCCACTAGCGGCTCCAGTAATTAAAGCAGTTTCTCCATGCTGTATTTGAAATTCAGAGTTCATTTTATGATTCTTAATTAATAATTATTTTCGTTGATTTTGCTCAAAATATTAATATTAAATTATTAATTTTGTGGCAAAATATTATACGTAGATAATTTTTGTACTCAAAAGCTTTCCCTAATCAACTTAGTTTCACTTGTTTTTTTGCTGTATTATAACCATCTAAGACTGTCATTGATAAATCCTGTAAAACGTAAATAAAAAAATCAGAAAAGTAAGTCTATTTATTAGGTCTGCTGTATTGTATGATAACTTCTATTTTTAAACTATACTGTATAGTATGATAGAGTTATTTTTTTGATAAATTGTAAGATATTACAAATTATATTTAAATAAATAAATATTGGATTTTAAAAGTATCCGGCGGTTTAAACCGCTACTACACAGGCAAAGTCCACCTGCGTGGACTTAGTTAATTGATAACCCGCCTTACGGCGAGTTTTGCTTGTTTAGCCGCGACTTACAGTCGCCAGCTAAAGACTTGAAAAACATCCTCTAAGCTCGACTTCTATTGTTTATCACTTTAGAAATTTGAGATATTAAAAAACCCGGTAGTTTTTAAAAACCGGGCTGTGGGAAAAATAAATTGATTTTATATGTGAAAGAAATCAATTAAATAGGAATAAACCCGGATTTTTTAATTAACTCTTTCCCTTCATCTGTTTTTAGGAGATTCGCATAAGCTTTACCAGCTTTTTCTGCTTCACTTTCTTGATTTGTTAAATCTGTATGTTTGTAAATCACGTAAATTTTGCGAGTTAAATATCTAGGATAATTATTTTTCAATTCTTCTACGTTTATTTGGTTAGAATTATTTCGTTTTTTCTCTGCTTGACATTTATCAGCAGGAATAATTGGTTCTTGGTAAAGAGAAACAAAATTATTTGATGTTTGTCCGATGGGTAATGCTTTAACACTACATTGTGGCACTACTTGTGGTACGGATGCATAATAAATCGCACCAATATTTTTCTCGACTTGTTGTAAACCATCTGTTGTACCGTTAACAAGCTGGATATTTTTACCAAGTTGTTCATTACCTAAAATTTCATTCACAAAAAATTCGGGTGTACCTCCTCTAGTTGGATTGCGGGAATAAGCTATTATTGGTAAATTCGGTCCTCCAATTTCTTGCCAATTAGTAATTTTGCCGGTATAAATATCTTTGAGATGGGGAATAGTTAAGCCTTTAATTTTAAGTTTGTGATTAACTGCGATCGCGATTCCATCTATGGCTACCGCTATATTCCGCAATTCAAAATTCTCTTGCTTTGATTTTGTTTCTGCTTCTGTCAAATGTCTAGAAGACAAGGAAAAATCTAATTTTCCAGATACTAGTTTATCATTTAACAATACGTTTATACCTTCTCCAGAACCGATAGCACCTTGGAAGGTTAATTTAAAATTAGGATGGGTTTTAGGAATTTCTGGTTCTATAAGTTGCCGAAATGGTTCGGAAGTTGTGCTACCTCCATAACGGAATGTTCCAGAAGGAACCTCTACTGAACTAAATGTTGTCCCTGCGATTGGTTGTGGTTGTTGTTCTTTTGAAAATAAATTACCAGCTAAAATAGCTATACCACCCACAGTTAAACCAATTAAACCTGTTAATATTAATGGTTTGATATTTGGCTTTTCTTTTTGATCAGATTGTAAGTTATTTAAATTATTTTTATTTAAATTATTTTTATTTAAACCATTTAAATTCTCCGAATTATCTGGTTTTTCTTGATTAATAACTTTCCCTGGATTCAGTGATTCCCAAGTTAAGGATTTTAAATTAGATGCGATACAAATTGTCGGTAGCCAAATTGCACCAGGATAATCTAAATTGAAATGTTCTAGACGTTTGCGGGCTTTATTTAAAGCTTTGGAAAGAGATTGATTGCGGGTAAATTCTGCAAAAAAGTATTTTAAAAATTCTATTGCTACTCTATCAGGTACTGGTTCACGCATTACAATACAACGGGGTAGATACAACTCTGCTAGTTGATTCGCTAAACCCAAACCATCGCAGGAATTAAAAATTGCTAACTGCAACCCTCGATCAATAGCTTGTTTTAAAGCTTCTTTGAATTCTTCAATACTCAAACTATCACTATCATTGAGTTCAATCCACCCAATACAGCCATCATCTCGACTTCCACTGTGTCCCGTAAATATAAAAATATGATATCCTTGTTCGTCCCACAAAGCATTACATAATTCTTGACGATTGGGTTGCATCAAACAAACAACTTCTGCACCATGGTTTTCTAACTCTTTGATTACTTGCAAATCATCTTTCGTATTAATACCGTCGCTTCTACCAACCGTAACTAAAACTCTAATTTTTGAACTTGTTGGCAGTACATCATTTGTCTTTCTAGATGTACTTTTACCAGCATTTAAAGCAATTTCAACTTGGGGGTAGTGTTCCTCAAATAAATTCCACTCTTGCCAAGGAAGACGACGTAAATTAACATCTTTAGCATCAATTATGACGCGAACTTCTTCATTTATGTGATGAAGCTGTTGTGCGATCGCGATTAATCTATCCCGCACGGGAAGCCATCTACTATCACCGGAATTAAGCCATTGATTGAGACTTTCTTTAACCGATGTTACACAATCAGCACTGGAATATTTTGTTACGGTTTTGGGAGTAATACGCATCCCCGGTGATGGTGCAATATAGGAACGTACTGCATCAATTTGACGATAAGCTAATTGCCAATTATTAAAAGATGATTCCAATTCTACTGGAAATGCAGGTAGAAATCCTTCTGCTTCAATGTTTAATTGCTGCGCGGTTAAATCTACTTGAAATCCTTGTTTACTTTACCTAATTTTTAGTTTAATAATCGTCATAAATTTTACCTATTATTCGATGCATTTAAACAACAAACTCTTCGGTAATAGTTGTTTCTCCTAACTTAAATTCTACAATAAATTTCTCTTCATGCTGACAGCTAAATTCAAGCTGTATCCAATCATTAGCAGTTTCTGCTTGAGTTTTCATACAAGCATTTCCCGATTCATCCAAAATAGTCAGTTGCAAATTTTGGGGTAAATAAACGGCATTTTCTGCTGGATAAACCCGCAAACGAATATCAAATAAATCACTATTTGTTGGGGTTAATTGTATTAATAGAACTATCTGTTTCCCAACATTAATTACCTTTGCACGGCTAATAGAACTTATTTGAGAATCTGTATTTTGACGGGTAATAGTTGCAGCACTCCGGAAATTACCAGCTAACACTAACTCTGGAGATTGCCAATCTTGATTAAATATTCCTTCTAACCATTGGCACAAATTTACCAGATTTTTGCGTTGATTGATAGTGTCAATTAAAACATTTAGAGAACGCAATCGACTAACTTCAATTATTTCCGATTGTCCAATGATTGCTGCTGGAATAAATCCTAATATTTCTACAAAATCTAACTGTTTTGTTAACCTAACCGCAACATAACCAATTCTTTCTTGGGTTACTTCTTGGGGTAAAATTACAGCATCTTCACCTGGTAATACCGGACGACATTCTATTCTGCCAACATTGGGTAACATCAAATCCGCAATATCAAAAAATGTTCTGATACTCCAATTCCAGCTATCGCTTTGATGCAATGCTGTTTCTATATTTAACCATTTCAAATAATTATTAACAGCATAAACTGCTAAAGTGTTTAAATAGACTTGTTTGCCCTTTTCTACAGAATCTTGCTCCCCAGCGAATTTTTCTGCATAACGATGAGCATCTTTCCCCAGAGGAACCCGTAAATAATTTGGTTGTGTGCTGTTCATTAATCAATCCTTAAATTTACACCAATTTCTTTAAGTAAAGGTAAGCATTTTTTTTTCCAATGAGAATATAGAGTTTGATTGCTTACATTAAATTCTCTGGCAATATCGGCAATTTTATGAGACGGATTTGCTAGTAATAACCGTTTTGCTAACAATTGACAGTGACAATCTGTATTAACCCTGGTACAACAGCGTCTCAACTGATGGTTTTCGTCTTGTTTGATAAATTGGATGATTCTTTTTCCCCAAACTTCGCGTGAGCGCTGTTGAATTTCAGCAATTTTGATATCGAGCAGGTCTAAGGTTATACTAGAAAATTGTGGATCTGGAAGCATATCCAATCCGGTTACTTCTTTACCTTCATCCTTGCCTATTGGTTTATCTAAACTAATTGTATAGTTACCGTCGGCAATAAATAAATCTTTAACGCGCCATTTCAGATAACCGTTAATCCATTTAACTAAACTTTTTTGTAAACTTTCCTCCGTACTAACTTGAAATTTATCAATATTCCGACAAAACCATTCCCATGTTTGATTTAATGCTTCTAAATAATCTCGATGGTAAGATTTGTAGATACCAGGAAGTTGTTGAACAATTATCAGCAATTTATTTAAAGCTTTTTGCCTTTCTACTGTACCCTTTTGATAACGAGACACTTCCTGAATAAGTTTCTGAAGTTGTTCATCCACTCCTATGTTCTCCCAAATCTTTTATTAATAAAAAAGCTTGTTTTCACAGCTGTATCCTACCTGGAATATCAATAAATCAATTGTCATATAAATTACTTAGATAATTTTGTTTGATTATTTTAAGTAGTTTTTGATTAAAAAGGTACTATATTTATAGTAGTATTTTTTAATTTAGAGATGGTTAATTCAAGGTTAAGCCTGCTTAGATTAATCTTAAATATGCAAGATATAACGTAATCACAGAAGTCGGGTTTTTAGAAGCTTTTAAAAGTCTAATTTAATAGTTTACCTGGCGACTATAAGTCGCGCGCCACTTGCTACAACGGCTGTGTTCCCCCGGAATGCAGTGGCTTGGCTACACAAACCGGCACCCGCTAAATAGTCCACCTTACGGTAGTGAACCCACCCCCGTGCGGAGGTTCCCGCAGTACGAGGGGAGTGGTGAACCCGGAGGGACTTTGTTTTTGTAGTAGCGGTTTAAACCGCCGGATATTAAAACTGTTATGAATTAGGAATTATCAACCACTTGTTCACTCATTTGCAGTTCCAATAAATCCAATAATCCATCAACATTAGAATTAAGTTGTGCAAAACAAACAGGTGGTGAAATTTCTGGTTGAAAATAAATTAACTTAATCTGTTCTTTACCGATAGCTATCATTAAAACTTCGACTTCCGGCTGATAATTATCTATTAAACCCAAAAGTTCTTGCAGCTTATGATCAACATTATCGTTAAATTTCTGAATTGCTTCTGAGGGACAATATACAAAATGCGGCTTCGGTTGTAAATCAATACCAATAGTACCTTTACTATGACCATTTTCCTGCCAAAGTCCCCAGGAAAGTGCTGCTAATTCCTGCTGATGTGCTTTGACAAATTTATCTAACCTGTGCAACCATTTGGGTTGAATTATATCGGATTGAGTACTACCAAACATCATCACATTTCTAAATAAGCAATTAAATTCATCATCTCATATAAAAGCCCCATATAGAACAGACAATCTAAGGTAAACCTCTCTTTCTTTCCTTACTTTGTGTTTTCTGCGTCTCTTTGCTGCTTTAATAAATAATCTTCACCTAATAAACTAGTAGTTTGCGGTTTGATATATACTTTGAACCGAATTAGTAAAAATGTCAGAGGAATACTCAATATAAAACCAATTACAATCAAAAATATCCAGATAAAATACCAGACAAAAAATTCTTCAAATCCGGCAATTTCGTAAAAGAAGCGATTATTTGCGATTAATTCTGGGGTTGATTTGTTATCGGTAAATTTAAACAAAAATTCGTAATATGGATAATGGTCATTACTAACTTGTCCGCCATTTGCTGCTATAAATAATAATGACTGCTTATGATTATCTTCAGCTTCAACAACTATACCTTCAAGCCGCTTACCATCACCTTTTGATATTAAATCACCGCTAGCTTTATCCGATATTAATTCTCCGTTGTATCCCGGTTCTCCTTGATATAAAAGTTCAGTTGCTTCCAAATAATTATATAAAGAATTTAATTTATCGGGAGAAATATAAGGAGTCTTTTTAGGCAACTTTCCTTGTTTATTTAAAGATAAAAGAATCCGAGTATGATCGCAATATTCTGTATTGCATTTCCCCGTACCGCAATTACTTTGAGGAGTTTCAATTCCCGATTGTATTTCTTCTATACAGGAATTTGAAGTATCAATTTTAAAAATTCTGCTCCCATCATTTCTTTTGATGCTAGAAACGGGAGTAATGGAAAGGATTTTCTCGAATTTTTCCACTTGATTGGGTAATTCCGGAGGATTGAAATAATATCCCCAATAATACTTAGAAATAGATATAGAAGCTAAAAAGCCAAGGAAAATACTACTCCCAAAAGTTAGTAGAAATGTTACTATAATCCACAACGATTTGGGATGATTATTATTCTTCATCAGTAGAAATAACTAATTAACTTAAAACACTGTTATAACTACTAATAGTGTTTCGATCAAGTTGGATTTTATCCGGAATAAATTATCAGTTAATACACAGCGTAACGTACCATGATGGCTACTAACTGTTAACTGATTTTAAACCAGACTGTACGCGCCATAAACTTGCATAAATTCCGTTGCGTTCTAATAATTCTTCGTGAGTTCCAGATTCGACAATTTCACCGTATTCTACAACATATATGCGGTCTGCATTGCGAATTGTGGATAAACGATGCGCGATCGCAATGGTAGTTCTATCTACGGTGATTCGTTCTAAAGAGCGAGCGATAGCGGCTTCTGTCTCATTATCTACCGCTGAGGTGGCTTCGTCTAAGATTAATATGGGGGGATTTTTGAGAATTGCTCTGGCGATCGCAATCCGTTGTCTTTGTCCCCCGGATAATTTTTGTCCGCGTTCACCGACAATTGTTTGATAACCTTGGGGTAGTTGCATGATAAATTCGTGAGCTTGAGCAACTTTAGCAGCTGTGATAATTTCTTTCTCGTTAGCGTTAAAGGTTCCGTAAGCAATATTTTCGGCTACCGTACCGTGGAATAAAAATACATCTTGACTTACTAAGCCGATACAGCGACGTAAATCTTGAAGATTAATATCTTTTAAATCAATATTATCAACAGTAATTGTCCCGGAAGTTATTTCATAAAATCGCAGCAATAATTTAACTAAAGTGCTTTTACCAGAACCTGTAGAACCGACAATAGCAATAGTTGTTCCTGCGGGTATTTTTAAAGATAAATTTTTAATTACCGGCTGTCTATCTTGATAAGCAAAAGTAACATGATTAAATGCTATTTCACCGCGTACTTTTTCAATAGGTAAATCGACATCTCCTGGATAAATAGTAATATTAGTATCCAACAAATTCATCACGCGATTAGTAGAAGCCATTGCCCGTTGATATAAATCAAAAGTTTGTCCTAATCTAGTTAGAGGCCAAAGTAAGCGTTGAGTTAAAAAGACTAAAACGCTGTAAGTTCCCACAGTCATATTACCGTTAACTGCCGACATTCCGCCAAATAGTAACAGCGACGTAAACCCGATTAAAATTAACATTCTAATTAAAGGTACAAAAGCCGCAGAAAGTTTAATTGCTTGACGATTACTACGACGATAAGCATCACTATCTGATGCTAAACGTTGACTTTCATAATCTTCGGCAGTAAAACTTTTAATTGTAGTAATACCGCTCAAATTATTAGATAAACGAGAATTTAAAAAACTCAACTTTTCGCGGACATCAGCGTAACGGGGTTCGAGCAAATCTTGATAAGCAAACGTTCCCCAGAGAATAAACGGAATCGGTAAAATCGTCATCCAAGCCACATTTGGAGCTAAAATAAAGAAGGCAGCGCCGAGAATTATAATAGTGGTGGCAGTTTGCAATATATCATTAGCTCCCACATCTAAAAAACGCTCTAATTGGTTGATATCATCGCTGAGAATAGACATCAAACCTCCTGTACTGCGTTCTTCAAAATAAGCTAATTCCAGATTTTGTAAATGATTATAGGCATCCAAACGCAAATCATGCTGAATACTCTGGGCTAAATTACGCCATAAAGTTTCCAAAGCGTACTCAAAAATTGACTCCAGTACCCAAATAACCACCGTGAGGAAAGAAAGTATTAAAAATTGCCAAAAAATATCTGTGATTCCCCAACTAGCAATGATAGAATTTTTCTGTTTGACAACAACATCAACAGCAAAACCGATTAAAACTGGAGGTGCCAAGTCAAATAACTTATTGAGAATAGAACAAATCACCGCTAGCCGGATTTTTTTGCGATAATCTTGTCCGTAGTCAAGCAAGCGTTTCAACGGATGCGCTGAATTCCGAAGCTGTTTTTGCGAGCGACTGGATTTAAGTACTTGAGCCACAATATGAAGGTAAATGCGTGAAATTTATCTTATCACGTTTGCGAGACTTCAAATATTCCTGAAATCAATTATCAATCGATTTGTAGATTAAATTTGACCGAAATAATTCACAATATAAAAGGAGCATCAAATTGAAAAGTCAACAATTAGGCAGTTGGCAATCGGCAGTTGCAGGAATTTTGGTAGCAATAGTTGTTGTTTTTAGCCTGAATTCATTTGTAATTATTAATCCTGGCCAAGCCGGAGTTTTGAGTATATTAGGTAAAGCTCAAGATGGTGCTTTGCTCGAAGGTATTCATTTTAAACCACCAGTCATTTCTAATGTAGATATATACGATGTCACAATCCAAAAATACGAAATACCCGCCCAAAGTTCTACCAAAGATTTACAGGAATTAACGGCAAAATTTGCAATTAACTTTCGTATCGATTCCATAGAAGTTGTTGATATTAGAAGAAAACAAGGAAGTTTAGAAAATATCGTCTCGAAAATTATTGCCCCCCAAACTCAGGAATCGTTCAAAGTTGCAGCAGCAAGAAGAACCGTAGAAGAAGCAATTACCAAAAGAGACGAGTTGAAAAATGACTTTGATAATGCTCTAGGGCAGCGTTTGGAAAAATATGGAATAATTGTCTTAGATACCAGCGTCATTGACTTAACTTTCTCTCCCGAATTTGCCAAAGCAGTTGAAGAAAAGCAAATTGCTGAACAGCGTTCCCAAAGAGCGGTTTACGTAGCCGCAGAAGCTGAGCAAGAAGCATTTGCCGATATTAACCGTGCTAGAGGTAGAGCAGAAGCACAAAAACTTTTAGCTGAAACTTTAAAAGCTCAAGGTGGACAATTAGTGTTACAAAAAGAAGCTATTGAAGCCTGGAGAAGTGGAGGTGCTCAAATGCCAAAAGTTCTAGTCATGGGGAATGAGTCCAAAGGTGGTGTGCCATTTTTGTTTAATTTAAGTAACATACAAGATTAATCCCTGCTATAGATTTTTGGTAGAGTATAGGCTCTACATCATACGAAGTAAAAACCTAGTAGATTCCTTTTTAGGCTTATGACAAGCAAACCCCAAACCCAAATCACGGTTGAAGAAGCCAAGAAAATCTTGAGCAAATACGACTTCGTTGATATTGCAGCAAAACTAAAGTCATCGGAAAAAATTTTAGTCCGTCAAGCTTTGACTTTACTTGCAAGCCTCTGCGATTATCAAATATTAGGTATTTCTGCTGATACTACTGAACAAGGAATCAAAGCAATGGAAAGTTATTCTCAAGCTTTGGGATATCAGCCTCCGAGTAATTTACCATTAATTGATGGTCCAGTTTATATCAAGCTAAATGGTAAAAATGGCTTGTGTTACATTGATTCCTATTTGGGACATCATCGTGGGGTTTTAGTTTCTTGTCAGTCTTCTTCGGAAGGTGGAATGAATCATATGTACGGACATTTACCTTTAGATTTATTTGATTAAATGATATTGGTAATTGGGCATGGCAAATTCAGGTGTATTGTTGTTTATAATTTAATTGCACCTTGAAATTTAAAATAGCCGTAACGCACCATTTTTAATCGGTGTATTACGGCTTTTAATTTTTAGGGAACAGGAAACAGGAAACAGGGAATAGTGGAAATAAGCAGTCGGGTTTTTATGATGATTATCGTGTCTAAAAGATATTTAAACTTAAAACCCGACTTCTGATTATTGTTAATTGAAGTTATCACTCATTCTAAAAAATCTAAAATCTAAAATCTAAAATCCTATGGGTGTTATTACATTACAATCTGTCAAAAAAGATTTTGGCATCAAAGAAATTCTCAAAGATGCTACTTTTAGCTTGGATGCTGACGAGAAAGTCGGTTTAATTGGTACTAACGGTTCTGGTAAATCTACATTGTTAAAAATGATTGCTGGAATGGAACCGATTGATGGTGGTGAGATTATTGTCAATCCCGGTGCTAAGGTTATATATTTACCTCAACAGCCAGATTTAGATGAAAGTCGCACAGTTTTAGAACAGATATTTGCCGATAGTGGCGAACAAATGAAATTAGTGCGTGAATATGAAGAAATATCCGATAAATTAGCTAAAAATTCTCAAGATAATCAATTGTTATCGCGTTTGGGTGAAGTGACTTCTCGGATGGATATGATTGGTGCTTGGGAAGTCGAAACTAATGCTAAAATCATTCTTTCCCAGTTAGGAATTACAGATTTTGATGCCGTAATTGGTACTTTATCGGGCGGTTATCGCAAGCGCATTGCTTTAGCAACAGCTTTGTTATCCGAACCTGATTTATTGTTAATGGATGAGCCGACAAACCATTTAGATGCTGATTCTGTAGAATGGTTACAAAGTTATTTGAATCGTCGAAATGGCGCTCTTTTATTAATAACTCACGACCGTTATTTTTTGGATAAAGTCACAAATCGTATCATTGAAATTGACCGAGGCGACCTTTATACTTACTCTGGTAACTATTCATATTTTTTGGAAAAGAAAGCCGCAGCAGAAGAATCCGCAGCCAGTAGTCAGCGCAAGTTTAAAGGAGTATTGCGACGAGAATTAGAATGGTTAAAAAAAGGACCAAAAGCCAGAAGTACCAAACAAAAAGCCAGAATAGATCGAGTTAGAGAAATGCAAGGAACTGAGTTTAAACAAACTCAAGGAAAAGTTGATATCTCTACAGCCAGTCGTCGTATTGGTAAAAAAGTTATTGAAGTTAATAATATCTCAAAATCTTTTGATAACCGGATTTTATTTAAAGATTTTACCTACGAATTTAGTCCGGAAGATCGAGTCGGAATTATTGGTGAAAATGGTGCAGGTAAATCCACTTTAATCAATATTATCACCGGGCGTGAACAACCGGATACGGGTGAAGTTGATATCGGTACTACGGTTTATATTGGTTACTTTGATCAGCATTCGGAAGAATTGATTGGTGCTGCCAATGATTCACAACGAGTAATTGATTATATCAAACAAGAGGGAGCAGAATTTATTGAAACTGCCGATGGAACTAGAATTAGTGCTTCTCAAATGTTGGAGAGGTTTTTGTTTCCTCCGAATCAACAATATGCACCAATTAATAAACTTTCTGGTGGTGAAAAACGGCGTTTATTTTTGTTAAGAGTTTTAATGAGTGCGCCGAATGTTTTAATATTGGACGAACCAACAAACGATTTAGATGTGCAAACTTTAGCGGTATTGGAAGATTATTTAGAAGACTTCAATGGTTGTGTAATAGTAGTATCCCACGACCGCTACTTTTTAGACCGTACTATTGACAAAATCTTTGCTTTTGAAGAAGGAAAGATTCGCGAATTTCCTGGTAATTATTCCGTTTATCTCGATTTTAAAAGAGCAGAAGAAGCCAAAGAAAAACAATTACAAGCGGAATTAGAGAAAGAAAAACCGAAATTCGAGACGCAGAAAGTAGAGACTAAAGTTATAAAAGAAGATAATAAAAAGAAGCGTCGGTTATCGAATTGGGAAAAGAAAGAATTCGAGCAGTTAGAAGGGAAAATTGCTCAATTGGAAGATGAGAAAGTGCAAACAGAAATGGCTTTAACAAAGGCTGCGGGAAATTATGCGGAAGTTCAAAAGCTTTTTGAAAAAGTAGAAAATCTCAAGCAAGATATTGATAAAGCTACAGAAAGGTGGATGGAATTAGCCGAGATTGATGAGTGAATTGGGAATTGGGAATTAAAATCCGTGTAATGTGTGTAATCCTTATTAATGTCCACCCACGATTTAGATTTAGTTTATCGTTGGGCTGATTGGATATTTGTCATGGATAAAGGAAAATTAATTATAGAAGGTAAACCCCAAGATATATTTGCTCAAGGACAACTTTTAGAACAGTTAGATTTAGGATTACCGTTGATATATCAGCTTCTATTTGACGATAGTTTATCTACTGAAGAAAAAGCTGTTGTAGAAAAAATACGAGAAAGAATATTAAAAATTTAGTATAAGAGGATGTTTTAAAAGTATCGGGCGGTTGAAACCGCAGCTACACAAACAAAGTCCACCGTAAGGTGGACTATAGCGGTTTTCACTTGGGTGGAATACAAATATTACCTCACCCCGCTCTCTTAACCCCTCTCCTTACTAAGGAGAGGGGATGGGGGTGAGGTTTTAGTGTATTGGACTCAACCGAAATTTGCTATAGTTAGTTTAAAACCCGTGCAGACGGGCTTTGTTTGTGTAGACGCGATTTAAATCGCCGGTTTATTAATTATGAATAACCGATAAATTAATAAACCCGTGTAGACGCGATTTAAATCGCCGGTTTACTAGAATATTACCGCTGACTAACAAAAAGCTGCGTAAAATAATATTCACCTTGAGCATTTTTCGCAACACCAATACCAGTCACCTGATACTTACCCACTATATTCCGATGATGACCAGAACTTTTAATCCAACCCTCAACAGCAGATTTTCCTGGATTGCGATGACCTTGATTATAAGCAACATTTTCAGCTACACCACGATAGCTAATTAACTTAGAAATTTTGTTGTAGCGAGAACTTGAACCATCATG